>NZ_JAALFC010000021.1 GCF_011058155.1 Litoribacterium kuwaitense
TGGCCACAGATCGAATTAAAAAGATGAAAGCGGAACAAATGTCCAAGGCAGCGTGAATTAAAGCACGATATATTTTAAAAAAACATGTAAAACACCAAGGGACTACTCTACACTTTTTTAAAAAAGGGACTTATGAAATTAACTCAGATAAATAAAGAATGGGAGGAGTTTGGCAGTATGGATTTACCTTTTCAAGTTGACTTGCAAAATAAAGTAGCGGTCATCACTGGCGGAAGTGGTGTGCTTGGGTCCGTATTAAGTCAAGCCTTGGCTCGTTGTGGAGCAAAAGTAGCCGTTTTAGCACGAAATCAAGAGAAAATTGACCGCGTCGTCAACACGATTAACAACAACGGCGGTAACGCACGTGGGTATAGCGTCGATGTGCTTGACCAGCAGCAGCTATTGGAGGTCAAAAAGCAAATCAATGAGACATGGGGATCCATTGATATTCTAATTAATGGCGCAGGGGGAAATCATCCTAAAGCAACGACGAGCCAAGAATATTATGGCGAAAAAGCAACACAAGATACGCAGACTTTTTTCGATTTAGAATCTGCGGCCGTCGATGAGCTATTCCAGCTTAATTTTTCCGGTACTTTAATTCCGACACAAGTTTTTGCGAAAGATATGCCCCAAACTTCAGGGGCGACGATTATCAATATCTCATCGATGAATGCTTTTACCCCGCTCACTAAAATACCAGCATACAGCGGCGCTAAAGCAGCGGTAACGAATTTTACCCAATGGTTAGCTGTTCACTTTTCTAAAGTGGGCATCCGGGTCAATGCAATGGCTCCCGGCTTCTTTTTAACAGAACAAAACCGCAATCTTCTGTTAGATGAACAAGGGAATTACACAGAACGGGCGGATAAAATTATTTCGCAAACACCGATGGAACGTTTCGGAGAAGCGGAAGAGCTCGTTGGGACTTTGTTATGGCTTGTTGATTCGCGTGCTTCCAGCTTCGTCAACGGTATCGTCGTCCCGATTGATGGCGGCTTTTCAGCTTATTCTGGTGTGTAGAAGCTGATCGCGCCAGATTTGTAAGCATCTCATGAGTGTATGGATACTCATTGGGATGCTTCTTTAATGGCTTTCGTATGGGCTGCATAAAGTAAGGGGCTTAACGTACGCTATCATTTCTTTTATCGATGTATAACGCCCCGTCTTTGTTTATTTCCGCATAAAAGACATCTGAAACAGATTGTACTCCAGCTTGTTGTAATTGTTGAATAATCCACTCCTCACGAAGTTGTAATTTTTCTAAGTTCAAATGATCAATTTCCCCGTCAGAAATGACTTGCGTCGGTGTCGCTATTGTTGCTGTTTTTAAGGGGATATTCATATCCTGTTTTGTTACTGTTTGTTTACCGTCTTTTTTAATCGCTGACAGCTTCCCATCTGTTTCAAGGATTGCGTAGTCAACGTCTTGAATAGAAAAAATATTTTTCTTTCGCAATAATCCTTTTAACGCATCAATATCTAACCTCATCTTTTTAAGCTCTTTTTCCATCACCTGCCCTTGTTTAATCACAATCACAGGCTGTCCTTCAATCATCGTTCGTAACGTTTTTGATTTAATATCAACTAGCCCCATAACAATCGTTAATAAGGCCCAAATGACAAGAGCATAAACGCCGTAAGTGATGCTGATCGATTGGTTCACCGTTATAGAAGCAGCCAGCGTTCCAATTGCAATTGCAGAAGCAAAATTAAAAAATGTTAACTGACTGATCTCTTTGCGGCCAATGAGTCTTGTTAAAATTAACAAAACAAAAAATGACACAAAAATGCGTAATGTAGCCTCTATATAATCCACATGCGATACCTCCTAGTGATCATTTTTGCCAAAATCCTTTAAAATATGAGCAAGTGATAATACTGCTGCATTTTTTTATGAATTTTTGAATGGTAAAATCAAATAGTAAAGTAAAATAATATAGTAGAAGGAGAATTATATGAGCAAAACAGCGATTATTACAGGAGCAGGAAGCGGATTAGGGATGGCGACAGCGCTTCGTTTAGCTCAAGAAGGTGTTAACATTTCAGTCGTGGATGTCGATGCCGAGGCTGGGAATGAAACGGTTGAACAACTCAAAAGCGCTGGTGTGGAAGCGCTTTTTATACAAGCGGACGTTTCAAAGCAAGAGGACGTAAAAAAGTACGTAGAGCAAACGGTTGAACAGTTTGGCGGCATCGATTATTTCTTTAACAATGCTGGAATTTCAGGTAGTGGAAAATACTTTTTGGAGACAACGATTGATGAAATCGATAAGATCGTAGGCATTAATCTTCTTGGAGCCTTATACGGAGTTCGGTATGTCGCAGAAGTGATGGTGAGAAATGGCGGGGGCTCAATTGTAAATACTTCTTCAAGTGCAGGGGTCACCGGTCAAGACTCAGTTGTGACTTATGCGGCCACGAAACATGCCGTAGTTGGCATGACAAAAAGTCTTGTTGCGGAATATGCGAGTGCTGGGCTTCGGGTAAATGCGGTCGCGCCTGGACCGACAGAAACAAAGATGGTCAAGGAATTTTATGAAGCAAACCCTAAAATGAAAGAAAATGCGACAGGTGGCATTCCACAAAAACGTCTTGGAACCCCTGAAGAAGTAGCAGAGCTCGTGACATTTTTACTTACTTCTAAAGCGCAGTATATTAATGGAGAAGTTATTCGGATTGATGGAGGCTTCACAAACACAAAATAATAGCAAATAACATCATTCTCCATAAGAAGCGGTTTTTAGTTCGTAAACTGAAGAGCAAGGAGCTTATTAAGTGTAGACAAACGGGTTGTTCGTTTTGTCTACACTTATTTCATTTTTTAACCTTAATTAGCAATTGTCAAAGGGCAGTTCTTAAGCTGTCCATACTTACTTCTATGCTGGGTGAAATTCAACTGAAAGCATCCCGCATATTGCTTTTATCATATTACTTAAAATGGGAATTGGTGAAATTACTTAAATTTGAAAAGCGAATAAAATATTGATTTAAAGTTTAATTAACCTTCTTTTTATGTCGATATATATATGTGAAAAGAAGGAGGTATCATTTTTTAAGAAAAAGTCGACGCATTTATCATGTCAATTCCGTATATAAAAGAAATTTTACAAGAAAAACCAATGATTACCGTATTTGATCATGAAAAATACTTATTTTATGCTCCGAGCGATGAATTAAACTTCGGTCATCAGCCTGGAGATCCCTTACCAGAAGGCTATTTAAATTATCAAATGGTGAACGAGACAGGTACGACAGTCGTCAAGGTTGGTGAAGAAGAATTCGGGGTTCCGTTTAATAGTATATCGTTTCCAATAAAAGAAAATGATGAGATCATTGCTGCTGTCAATGTTGCGGTTAGTACAAGAAAACAAGATACGTACTCAAATATAGTAAGGTCTATTGACAGTATTGCTGATTCATTGTTAGACAAAGTTCAAGATATTGCAGCGCATTCCGAGGAGCTATCTGCGACGACAGAGCAGGTGTCGGAAAATACAAAAATGGCTGCGGCTTATTCCACAAAGGTAACGGATGTGACAGGAACGATTAAAGGAATTAGTGAGCAAACGAATTTATTAGGTTTAAATGCAGCTATTGAAGCAGCGAGAGTAGGGAGTGCAGGGGCAGGTTTTGGAGTCGTGGCAAAAGAGGTAAGAAAGCTATCCAATGATTCCAAAGCTGCAACCGTGAGCATTGAAGAAACTTTGAATGCAATTAAAAATTCCATAAGCAGGCTCGAGAACGATTTTCAGGAAATAGCACAATCGTCTCAAGAGGAGGCGATGCTCTTGCAAGATTTTATGCAAGAGATTGAGAAGTTGAAAAACACGTCAAGCGATCTAAAAGCGTTTATGGAGGAAAACATCCTAAGCTAAGCAACAGCCTGTTATCATCACACGTTGTTTTAATCAAAAAATTTATATATCATTCATACTGTTACTGTCTGAGGGAAGACAAAGACGATTCACACGTTTTAGTCGCTTAAGCAGTCTCTTCGTTCATTTTCAGCCTGGCTTGGTAAGCCCTAGGCGCAACAGGCGATCAAGGACTAGAATAGAACATGAGTTCATAAGAGGACGAGTGAGATAAGCTGCGACGGATGAAAGAGAAGAGTTGTCAACAAGCTGAGGTGACTTAGTTCTATGCTAAGTCACCTTTACTTAGGATTTTTATCGTATTGAGGTCTAGTTAAGTCATAGTTCGTTACAAGCTCTCACAAACAATACCATTGTTGTCCCCATCTAATCGATGGGGATCTTCTTCAGGTCCGCCAGCCGCTTCGAAAAATCGCTGTGCTTCCGCTTGGGTGCTGAAATCATTGCAATCACGGTCTGGCCCGAACGGATCGTAGGGCAGGTCAGATAGGTTTTGTTTAGTAGGAGTAGAGGCAGTCTGTGCTTCTTTTTGATCGTTTTCTTCTTCTTTTTCGTTTTCCAGTGATTTTTCTGAGCTCTCTACCTTTTCCATATCAAATCCATCCTCTGTTGCATATCCTTCGATGCTCCAAATGCCCTTCTTCGTCGCCCGTGCCATTTCTTCAGCCCCGATAAACGCTTCTTGGTGTGTGTATGGTGGATCATATACGTACGCGAATCGTGCAAGTCCTTCGTCTAACAACATTTGATTAAAGTTTTGCCCGTCAATCCAGATGTAGGCGAGGAGGCGATCGTATTTATCTCTTTTTGGACCATCATATTCTAGTTGTACCGCCTCTCCTTCTAAGGTGTCTGTAGCGAATTGACTGGCTTCTGGACCAAACGCCTGTACAGGTAAATTCGGATGCTTTGTCTCAGGGGTGTCTACGAGCAGTAAGCGAATCGACTCTTCTTTTCCTTCAAGACTCACTTCGATCGTATCTCCATCCACGACCCGCGTTACTTCAGCATCGACAAGTGGCGATTGTTCACGTTCTTCTACAGACGTATTTTTTTCGGTACGGTCATCAGCCTGACTACAGCCGATTAAAAGCGCAGGTAAGACACATAGTGTAAATAAAAATTTTTTCAAAGATGTCACCTCGTTTGATGTCGTGCAAATTTTTCGGATAGATTCATGCTTTCCAAGATTTCTATGTTATGCCTTTTTGGTCGTTTTGTAAACCGTTTGTAAATGCGGCAGTTTATTTTTTGCATGTTATCTATGTTTCTTATGAGATAAATGTTGTTGTGAGTGGGTTTTTAAATACTTCACTGTGTTTCGATAAAGATGTCTAGACATTAACGAGAAATTTACTTCGCCTTTATTATTTATTCAAGATTTATTGGTAAAGTGTAATTAACATAAAAGGAGATCATTGCTGGGTTTTATAGATTTTATTAAGAGGTGATCAACGAAAACATCTAAATGTCTCCTTTATAGATGTCTGTACATATAAGAGGTGATCTAATGTAGTCTAAGCTTCTGAGAGTGAATGGAGTACATGATAACAGTGATAAAAATGGGAGAAGACAAATGAGATATCTAAACCCAAAGCGTTTTTATTTTGCGGTAGGAAGAAGGAAATTTTTAGAGTTCATCTTATTTACTATGTTTTTATTGTTTTTTTACGCGCCGCTTCTCAATACGTTCATGTTGGCATTTGCAGATGTATATCAAGCGCCAGCAGTGATTCCACAAAAGTTTGGTTTTCAATGGTGGGAATTCGTATTATCTAAAGAATCACTCCTCACATCGATCGTCAATTCTTTTATTATCGCTATAGTGACAACTGTGCTGTCGTTGTTGGTTTGTATTCCAGCAGCTTATGCTCTATCGAGATATCAGTTTACGGGTAAAAAAGTCGTTATGTTTTCTTATCTTCTTACAAACGCGTTTCCAAAGATGGGCCTTTATGTATCCATGGGGATATTGTTTTACAAGTTTGATTTGATGGGTACGTTTGCTGGTGTTGTCATCGTCCATATGATTAATACACTGATGTTTATGGTGTGGTTACCAATGGGGGCTTTCCGAAACATTCATGTCCAACAAGAAGAGGCTGCAAGGGACGTCGGAGCAAGACCATTTCAAACCTTTATGAAAATCACTTTGCCTTTAGCGATGCCAGGTATAGCAGTTGCTGCAATTTTTACTTTTTTAGGATCGCTTCAGGAATCAGAAGGAACGCTTCTTGTCGGTTTTCCTGAAATCAATACGATGGCGACAGAGATGTATGGCATTATTTTGGAATATCCAGCAACAGCGGGCTCAGTATTTGCTTTGATTTTACTTGTTCCGACATTGATCATTATTTCATTTTTTAGACGTTTCATCGATCCTAATTCGATCACTGGAGGAATGAAGAAATAGAAAGGAGCAATTCAATGGCGTATGCAATACCAAAAGTCCAAATTCGTGACGTCACAAAAAATACCCCAATGGAGATGGAATAGAAAACATCCATCTCGATATTCATGAAGGCGAAATTCTCACCTTACTTGGTCCGTCAGGGTGTGGAAAAACAACCCTTTTACGAATTATCGGCGGATTTAATGATGTCAATCAGGGACAGGTGATGATTGGTAAAGAAAATATCCTTCATTTACCTCCTGAACAACGGCAGACGGCTATGGTTTTCCAAAGCTATAATTTGTGGCCGCATATGACAGTGTATGAGAACTTAGCTTTTGGCCTCAAGTTGCGCAAGAAACCAAAGGCGCAGATTAAAGAAGAAATTACAAACATCATGAAAATGATCAGAATAGAAGGTTATGAGAAGAAATATCCGAGCCAGCTATCAGGTGGTCAGCAGCAGAGGGTTGCAATCGCGAGAGCCTTGCTTTTAGAACCGGAAGTATTACTGCTTGATGAACCTTTTTCAGCGCTTGATGCAAAGATTCGGATGCAAATGCGCGAGGAATTAAAAAGAATTCAATCTGACATGAACATCACCGTCGTTTTTGTAACGCATGATCAAGAAGAAGCGATGTCTCTGTCTCACCGAATTGTCGTCAT
This sequence comes from Litoribacterium kuwaitense, assembly GCF_011058155.1. Taxonomy (NCBI): domain Bacteria; kingdom Bacillati; phylum Bacillota; class Bacilli; order Caryophanales; family Bacillaceae; genus Litoribacterium; species Litoribacterium kuwaitense. The sequence goes on from NZ_JAALFC010000021.1 coordinate 6,937, forward strand.
GGATAAAGGGCATATAGCACAAATCGGAACACCAACAGATATTTACGATCACCCAGTCTCAAAGTATGTTGCATCGTTTATTGGTGAAATGAACTTTATTGTTCAAGGTGGCGAAGAATTGGCATTTAGGCCAGAAAGTGTGATTATGCAACATAAAGATCAATCCGGTCAATACAAAGGGAGGATTGAAAGTTTGATGGTTCTTGGGCATTTCGTCAACATTAAAATTGACATTGGACATCAAATGATCAAAGCATATGTCCCACGATCTCATGACATGAATTTCACAGAAGGTATGGATGTTTCGTTTGATGTTGAGCAATACAAAACATTTACTAAAGGAGCATAATGATGAAAAAACCATTTGCGGTCGCTTTATCTGTATTATTATCCGGAAGCATTTTGGCTGGCTGTGCCTCTGACGCTAGCAATGGCTCTAATGAAAAAGAAGTGATCACCGTTTGGTCAATGGGATCTAACAACATGAAAAATACTTACGAATTACTAAGAGATGAATTTAATGAAAGTTCGTATGGAGAGAAATATGTAATGGATGTTGAGTTTATTTCTTCAGGATCGGGCGCTCAAAGCTTGCAGGATCGTGTATTAGCAGCGAGTAAAGCAGGAGAAACAGAAACAAACTTCGATATTATTGAAGTATCTGACCAAGCTCTTGATGCATTTCTTGACGAAGGAGGAGACGACTTTTTTAGAGCCATTGACCCTGGGAAAATATCAAACTATGAAAATCTTGAAGTCGACTCTTTTTATGGTCAGGATGTCATGGTTCCCTACCGCGGAACAACTGTTGTGTTAGCGTATAACTCAGAAACAGTTCCTAATCCACCGAAAACAACGGATGAACTTATGGCATGGATTAAAGAAAATCCTGGTCGATTCGCTTACAATACCCCGGGAACAGGTGGCGCAGGCGGTTCCTTTGTCACGACAACTGTATATAACAATTTGCCAGAGGAAGCACTGACATCTTCGGATCAAAAATGGATAGAAGAATGGCAAGCTGGCTTCAAGACGTTATCAGAGTTACATCCACACATGTACCAGTCAGGTGGAAAAACGGTGTATCCCAACAAAAACCAGGGGACGCTTGACCTCCTTGCATCAAAATCTATTGATATGACACCAGCATGGGTAGATCAGATCGTTAACCAAAAAAATACCGGGATTCTACCTGATTCTATTGAAATGGTGCAAATTGAGCCAGCATTCACAGGGAACTTAGCGTCTCTGGCTTTGCCAACAATCGGTACAGAAAGTGATGGTGTCTATGCGGTATTAGACTTCATGCTTTCGCAAGAAGCGCAAACAATTTTATTGGACGAAATGGGTGCTTTCCCGGTTGTAGATCCATCAAGTATTGATTCTAAAAATGCTGACATGCTTGCTGGATTTAATATCGATACGTTCAGAACATCAAGATTAGGCTCTCTTGGTATGGAATTAGTGGAAAAGTGGGATAAAGAAATCGCAACATTGGAGTAATCGATATAGGGAAAGGTAGATGTTATGTTAAAGAAATGGAGGCCTTATCTTCTCATTCTTCCATCCATCGTTGTTGTCATTCTTTTTGTGATATATCCAATCATCAACGCGGTCATTCGCAGTTTTAGTCATTCGGAAAATGGATCGTTTACATTTGACAATTATTCCTATTTCTTTACCGATCCGATTCAGTTAGAAAATATTGTTTATACGATATACATTGCAGTAGCGACTGTCATTTTCACGTTACTCATCGCTTATCCATTTTCGATGTATTTAAGATTTAGCCAAACGAAAATTAGCAAGTTAGCTTTTAAACTCATTTTTGTTCCATACTTAGTCCCTGCGATGGTTGCTGTTTATGCAGTGATGTTAGTTATTAATGATGCAGGTGTCATCAATCGGCTGAGTCAACTAATCGGTTTTGATCTCAAGCCAGGGTTCATTTACAATCATAAAGGGATTATTCTTATCAATTTATGGTTTAATATTCCGTTCGTTACGCTGATTATTACAGCAGCATTATCGGGTGTGAAAGATGCATTAATCGAAAGTGCGAGGGATGTTGGTGCAAAAAAGTTGACGATTTTTCGGAATGTTATTTTACCTTTGACATACAAAGATGCCCTACTGGCAGCCACCTTTGTGTTTATGAGCAATGTTGCTTCCTTTACAACGCCTTATCTTGTTGGCGGGAATGCTCCGAAGATGCTCGGGATCGCGCTATTCGATCAATTTAACGGGTATATGGCTTACGAGCGTGCAGCGGCACTATCTGTCATTATATTTTTGATTAGCTCAATTTCGGCAATCGTTTATATTTATTCAAATATGAAAGAGAGCCAATGGCAGCAGAAATAAGCAAAATAGCATTAATTTGTTTGAGCGGTTCAACGCCGCTCATTATTGAATAAGAAGGGGTAACCTATGATTGAACAACTATTAAGACGTGCAGAAGACATTGCTGTCGAGGCAGGGCAGTGGGTTGTCGAAAATAAGAAAAATTACAATAAGGTTGAATACAAAAAGAATCACTTAGATGTTGTCACAGCGATCGACGTATTAACCGAAAAAAAGATTATTGCAGCGATTAGGGAAAATTTCCCAACGCATCAGATCATCTCTGAAGAAAGTCAGTCCAGTGTTGAACGATTTTCTCTGATGGATGCAGACGACTATAGTTGGATTATTGATCCAATTGATGGGACAGTGAACTTTATTCACGACATTCCGCATTTTGCTGTATCTATTGGTATTGTAAAAAACGGTGAACCAATCGCCGGCGTAGTTTATGGACCTCAGCAAGGTGAGCTTTTCTCTGCGGCGCAAGGTAAAGGTGCATATTTGAATGGCAAGAAGCTTTCTGTATCAAGACGAACAATGAAAGAAAGTCTTGTGAATACTGGATATGCTTCAAAAGATTGGACAACGGATAGCCCTTTGCAATATGAGTTGAAAAAAATCTATGCGAAGTGTAGAAATATAAAAATCTCTGGATCAGCGAGCTTGGATTTAGCGTATGTCGCTAGTGGAAGAGTTGACGGATTTTGGCAAAGGAATCTATACCCATGGGATTTAGCGGCTGGTTCGCTGCTTGTCTCTGAAGCTGGAGGGCGCTTGTCTAATGTAGTAGGCGAAACGTTTGATATGAAAAAAGGTCACATTTTAGCCACCAATGGTGTCATTCATGATGAGTTAGTTACTATGTTACGTGAGGAGAATAATAGATGAGAGAGATTTTTCAAGCTAAGCAGTCACCCCTTGTTGGAGCGCATCGAGGAGCTTCACACTACTATCCAGAAAATACGATGCTGTCTTTTCAAAAAGCAGTTGAGCTAGGGGCAGACTATATTGAACTTGATGTCCATTTAACGAAGGATAATATCCCTGTCATTATGCATGATGCGAATTTGGAAAGAACCTCGGACGGCAAAGGACGAATTAAAGACTTTACCGTGGAAGAATTAAAGCAATTAGATGTTGGGCGATGGTTTGGCGAAGAATTTGCCGGTCAACGTATTCCAACTCTTCACGAAGTATTATCGTGGTCAAAGGGGCGAACCGGTGTCAGTATTGAAATTAAGCAAATTGAAGAAAGATATGACAATCTAGAGCAGCGGATTTTAGACGTCATCTACGATACAAATACAATGGATCAAGTTCAAGCAATGTCTTTTAATCATAACTCGATTAAGAAAATAAAGGAATTAGACAATCGGATCTTTGCGGGTATCATTCTATTTGCTGAGTTATATGATCCTATTCGTGTTGCGCAGCAAATGAAAGTCGATTTTTATAATACACCTTGGTTATTTCATACGATCGAACAAATTCGTCAGCTCCATGAAGCAGGGTTCGTCGTTTGTGGAGGTCATAATGATCAACCTGAGAAATGGGTAGAGATGCAAGAGTGGGGAATAGATATGGCTGAAACGAATATGCCTGATGTCATGAAGGCACAAACAAAAGAAAAAAGACAATTTGACATCATAGTAAAATAAAGAAGAGCCTTTTGAGTCGAGCAACGTCCTTTAGTTAAAGATTAATAAACGCCGAGTGTCGTTATTTAGCTACGAGATTCGGTTTTTGCTTTAGTTATACGTGTTAAATTACTATATTAAGAGAGATGTCATTGAATAACGAAAGAGTGAAGAGAGATGAAGCCGAGTTATCTAAGAATCAGTGAACAATTAGATCAATATATTAAAGATGGCATTTTTAAAAAAGGTGAAAAGCTTCCTTCAGAGATTGAAATGGCGAGCAATTTTGGCGTTTCAAGAGAGACTTTTCGTTCCGCTGTTAAAGTGCTTGAGCGAGAAGGAAAGCTGTTTGTTAAGCACGGTGCTGGAACGTTCGTCGTCAACCCTTTACCAAACATTGAGAATAATATTGAAACCTTGCAAAGTATTACGGACATGATTCAATCGGCAGGACTGAAGGAAGGAGAGAAACGTGAATCGATCAGTCTCGAACCATGCAATCAAGAATGGGCGGATAAATTGTGCTTGTCTGAGGGTACGCCCGTCATTGTAAATAAACGAACGCGGATGGCTGAAGATGTTCCTGTTGTTGTTTCGATAAACATTATTCCAGAGCAATTTGTTGGAGAAGAGTTTATTCAGCAAGAAGAACTCGGTTCTTTGTTTCAATATTTTGAAGAGCAACGGGGAATTTATATTTCACGTACGGATGTAGAGTTAAATGTGCCCTTGCATACAGATAGAAATTGTCAAAAACTATTAGTCTATCCAGAAACAACCGTTTTAATGTTAAAACAGTTGCATTATGACATTCTCAATGAACCTTTAATGTATTCTATGGACTACTTTCGTACGGATGTTTTTACATTTACGATGAGACGGGCTCGTGGCTGAGGTGTTGTATGGTATTGCAAGTGTCTTTAGAGCGTAAAGAAAGTGATTCACCACTTTCTCTACGCTTTTTTTTGAGAAAGCTTAACTCTGCTCTGATTTTTCGAAAAAGATGAAAGATGCCACCAGTTTTCTGCTTACAGCTTTTAAATAGCAAAAAACTGTTGACCTGAAACGCGTTTCATAAAATATGATTTAAGCGAGGTGTTGGAAGTATTTTCATTTAAAGTAAGCTAAATGGAGAAAGGGAGCTGGTGAAATGAGAAATGCAGGGAACAAAGGGAATCACGATGCATTAGTCATCAGGCAGTCCTTGAACAAACGGTCAAACGACAAGCCTTTACGCGTTTTAAGTGAAGAAGATTGGACATTCTGGCAGGAGAATGGCTACGTCATTGTCCGAAATGCTGTTCCGAAAGAACATATTGCGCGCTTAAAAAAGCTGATTTGGGAATTTGATGAAAAAGATCCGCATGACCCATCAACTTGGTATGCGCCGCCGCGTGCAGAGATGAAAATGGAAGAGCTACAGGGAACTGGAATGGTGGAAATGTACAATCACCAATATTTGTGGGATAACCGAATGTATCCAAAAGTTTATGACGCTTTCGTTGACATTTGGGGCACTGAGGAGCTTTGGACGAGTATCGACCGCTGTAATTTAAATATGCCGAGGAAGGGTGATCATCAGCCACAAGGATTTATCCATTGGGATATAGATACGAGTAAAAGCCCACTCCCGCAAAACGTTCAAGGTGTTTTGTCCTTAGTCGACACGACTGAGGAAATGGGGGGGTTTCAGTGTATTCCTGAATTGTTCCGAGATTTTCCTAACTGGGTAAAAAGTCAACCAGCTGACCGTGATCCTTATCACCCTGATACAACTGGATATGAGCCGACGAAAGTCATTCAAAAGGAAGGCGATCTGCTCATTTTTCATTCGATGCAGCCTCATGGAATACGGCCTAATTTCTCCGATAAACCAAGAATAGCCCAGTACATTTCAATGTACCCTGCGCAGGAAGAGAACGAGTCTCTCAAGGCAGAGAGGATCAAATCTTGGCGCGACCGTATTCCTCCGCAAGGAGACGCTTTCCCTGGTGATCCACGGAAATGGGAGCAACTCAAATACCCTCGTGCTCAATTAAATGAATTAGGAGAAAAGTTATTAGGGTTAAAAAGCTGGCGAGAGGAAGCTAGATCAAAATAGCTTCTAGCAGTGTAGACAAAGTGGGTTGTGCCGCTTGTCTACACTCTTTTATCTCTTATCTCTAACAAAAGCGATGGATCAAATGTTTACAAATCGTGAGACAACGGTCGATTTTTTCGTTCAGGGGGATTTTAACTTGTCAGAGAGAATACATAGATGAAAGTGAACGAAAAAGGAAGATGATGATGCCTAATATTAGAGATATTGCCAGTTTGGCAGGTGTTTCCGCAGCAACGGTTTCCCGAGTGTTGAATCATCACCCTTATGTCAGCCAGGAAAAAAGAGAAGCTGTGCTCAAGGTGATGCAAAAGTATAACTATCAAAAAAATATGAATGCTGTTCATTTAAGTACCGGTAAGACTTTTTTAATTGGCGTCGTTTTGCCATTTTTAGATCATCCATATTTTGCGCAATTGGTTAAGGGCATTGCAAACGAGGCATTGAAACATCAATATAAGCTCATTTTATTCCATACCAACTATGAGGCAGATCGAGAGATAGAAGCTTTAAATATGCTGAAAAATAAACAGGTTGATGCACTTATTATTTGTTCGCGTTGCTTAGAGTGGGAATCAATCGAAGAATATACTTCATATGGCATGATTGTTGTTTGTGAGGACATTAAAAAGCCAAAGGTTTCCTCCACCTTTGTCAATCATTATCAAAGCTTTATGATGGCGTTACAGTATCTCTATGAAAAAGGTCACCAGAGAATTGGGTATTGTGTATGGAGAAAGACTGGAACAAATAGTCGTCAAAGGGAAAAAGCCTATCTTGATTTTCATCGACTTCACAATTTGCCTGTACGGCAAAGCTATATCTTGGCCCATAGGTTATATTTTGAAGATGGTGTACAGATCGTGCACGATTTAAGGAAGTTATCCGATCCCCCGACTGCGCTCTTAGTGACTGGTGATCAAATTGCAGCAGGGATTGTGACCTGTTGTAAAAAAGAAAACATCGCCATTCCTGATCAACTGGCGATCATTGGATTTGATAACCAGCCTATCGCCCAAGTCATGGAGATTACAACGATCGAAATCCCTTTAGAAGCGATGGGCAGACAGCTTTTTCTGCAATCGATCGATTCCTACAATTACACGCACCATGAAATGACAACAACGTTTATTCCGAGAAAAACGGTGTAAGCAGTTGCGTGGTCATCACTTTTGAAGATTACAGCGCTTGAATATTCAAAGAGATATTTCATTTTAGCAGAGCCTAGAAGTTAGTAAAGCTGATCAAAAGACATTGACTCATCTTTTCATCAGCTTTCATCGTAAACGAGCTCGGCCGGCTAAGCTAGTCTACTACTCAGAAGAAGAGATTGGAAAAGCGGCTTTAGCCCAGTTGTAGGGAGGGTCTTCTTGTGTTCCATCCTTATAAGTGGAAATGAGTGCCCAGCGATCTTTACCAGATTGGTTCGGTCGGGAAGCATGAAGTAATAAATCGTGAAAAATGATGGCATCACCTTTGGCAACAGGTAGATCAATCACTTTGGTTGGATCTATCTCTTCTTCGTTAAGCCGATTGCCAAAACCTAGCCCGTCAGAAGCATCACCGTTGTGGCGTATATCACCAAGTAAGTGTGAGCCTGGTACAACTCGTAAACACCCATTGTCTAATCGCGCATCATCCAAGGCGACCCAAACGGAATATTTATGGCTCCCTTCCCAATATGGGTAATCCTGGTGCCAAGGAGACCCAAAGTCGGTACCTGCATTTTTAAACACAATTTTAACACTGAGAAAAACAACGTCGTTTCCAATAATCTCTTTCAAGGCAGTTACGAGCTTCGGGTTTGCTGCAAATTTTTTAAATGCAGGACTTGCTACAGCCATCCCAAGATAGACGCCTTCATTGTTGACTTGCTTATCATTCAGCACTTTTACAGCCTCATCTTTAAGAATGTGTACTTCATGCTCGGATAATAAGCTTTTAATGACTACATAACCTTCACGATTAAAATTTTCCTTATATGAATTTGTCATTTCAACTTTCCTTTCTGAATGTCAGTAGGGGTAAGCCCTTTATTGGTTTTTACGATGCGTGAAAAATGATAAGGGGATTTAAAGCCGCAACGGTCAGCAATTTCTTTGACGGTTAATCCAGTCGTCCGTAAAAGTTCAACGCCGCGCTCCATACGATATTTCCAAATATATTGCATGGGGGTCATCCTTGTATTTTGGCGGAATAATCTGACTAAATAACTTACAGAAATACATCCTTTAGAAGCTAGCAGAGATAACGTTAATTCCTCATGATAGCGTTCTTGAATCAGTGTTTGAACTAAGGTAACTGCGGGATGAACAGTCAGCTCTTTTACATCATTTTTACACTCAATGGCGTATTGTTGGAATACGGAAAGAGCGAGGGTATTCAGTACAGCACTACTACCTGGGATATTTTGTCTTTGAATTCCTACAAGCGCATCAAGCAATCGGTTCATTTGCTCTGAAATCAGCCGGTGTTGTGGCAATTGATGCATCATCTCTAAAATCTTAACGTCAATGTCGTATTCAAATACAGTAATCCACCGATGCCATGTTTCTTCCTGTGAGGAGAATGCGATATGCACTTGTTGGTCAGGAAGAAGCAACATCATCTGGCCTGGTTTTAGGTCAATCTGTTTGTGACCAATGGTGGTTAACATTGACCCCGAGTGAAGGAGGAGAATCTGTAATTCGCTTTGATGTCTAGGTCCATAAATACAGCCAGGAATGTTAACGATTGAGCCAGCGTAGCATTCTTTTGCTGCAAATACTGGGTATAGATCACCTTTTTCCATGACCTTGCCTCCAATCTGTAATCCTCTCGTTATTAAACATAGCTCATAAAGCGATTTGAGAAAATGCATCTAAAACGCTTCTTTGTGTCTATAATGCGCATGAACATCGTTACAGTAATATAACTTCATAGAAACTTTAACGTGTATGTCGTGTGAGGAGCAGACCATTTCAAACGATCATGCCCAAAATTCTGTGATGCCTATAATGATATGGGGAAGTAAGTGGATGTAAAAATTAGTTCGTTCAATCCAGTTAGATCTTTGACGAATCATATGAGAAAAACAGGTTCGAAAAGAAGATGTAACAAACAGATAAAAGCATGAGCTCGGAAAAGAACGAGCCCATGCTTCAAAGATATACATAAATCTTTTTACTTTGCTTCACTGATGACGAATTGTTTAACGTCGATGCCTAAGTCCTCCCCTTTGTAGGCAGGGTCAGCTAACGTGATGGTAAGTGGGACAATTTGTTTGGCAGGCAAAGTGAAGCGAAGGCTGTCATCTATTAATGCTTTACCAGTGACTGTCTGCTCTTGATCGCCAATCTGAATACGATAGAGACGGCTTTGCTGAGCATTTCCCTGGAAATCAACGAAAACGTTTGTTGTTTTTTCCGATGCTACATAGGCCGTCAGGCGGACCTTCGTTTGTGTTGTGCTCGTATAGTTGCCTTCATCGCAATAGCTATGACCGTAAGAGATATTCTCTGGCGTGATCGTCCAAGTGTCACCTGCTGAAGCAACCGCATTCGTCGGAATCATGCGCAGTTCTTCTTGCAAAGTGACTTTAAGCACTGGAACAAGGGGCTCTTCCAATTGACTTGGTAACGTTATCTTTAATTGATCATTCGTTTGTGCCCACTCTAATGCTTGTGTAGTTCCATCCTCAATGACGTCGGAAACAGAAGAGGCGAGGCCAGGCAAAGTGATTATCGTGCCTTTGGCAGCATCGGTCACGTAAAGGTAAAGGTGATGTCCGTTAACCATGACGTGCCCCCAGTCTTGGGCTGGGAATTTTGTTGCTTCATTGCCGTTGACAATCTCTGGGTGGCGTTTAATCCATTCGCCGATGGAGCGGAGGATGTCGGCTTCAAATTCAACGATTGATCCATCTCCGCGCGGCCGATATTGAGCAAATAATTGCCACCATTTGAGCGCACTTGAATGAGGTAGTTGATCAATTCATTCAGTTTTTCTGAAAAATCAACGTGCTTTTGCCAACTGCGGTATCCCCACGTAGCGTTGTAAATCGATGCCGGTGTTTGCCAGGCACCGTCAAGGTTCACCTGAGGCACTTCATTATCTCCTAGAGTGCGGAAATCGCCAATGTTGTTCCAAATTCTGCTGTTGATCGTTGCCTCGGGCTGGTACTTATAGACGAGAGAAGCGAAAGTTTTACTTTGCTCAAGCGTCGGCGTTCCCATATCAAACCAAACTTCGACAAGAGGACCGTATTGCGTTAACAGCTCCTGAAGCTGCTCCTTTATCACCTCTTCAATCGACTCTGGGATGGTATTGCAATTGTCGTAGTCGAATTCGTGACCTTGGTGCCAGTCGACGAGGGAATAATACAGCCCCAGCTTAAGCCCTTGTTTTTGACACTCCTCTGCTAATAATTGAAGTGCATCTTGTCCAAAAGGGGTCATATCTGCAAGGTTGTAGTTGGTCGTTTTTGTTTTAAACATACTAAAACCGTCGTGGTGCTTCGTTGTGAAGACGATGTATTTCATTCCGGCATCTTTAGCGAGTTGACAAATGGCTTTTGGGTCAAATTTTTCGGCAGAGAATTGCTTTGCAACTTCAAGGTAGTCCTCTTCAGGAATATCCGCCCACATTTGAATTTGTTCACTGTAACCTTTCGTGACTGGCTCGCCATTCCAATTACCGCCAAGCTCTGAATACAAGCCCCAATGAATAAACATGGCGTAGTTCAGCTTTTCCCAATTTGCGATTCGCTCATCAGAACTCCAATCATCCCGGCCGTGAATGCCTGTATACATTTGACTGCTATTTTTTAATTCCATTCAAATTCCCTCTTTTCTAAAAGTCATTTTGTTGTACAGCAAAGGAAAAGGCTGCTGCGTATTTTTTCAGAAAGAATGCTTTACGGTGGTATTGATCATCAGAAAGAGTACTTCACGTCTTAGTATAGGTGTTTTCCCAAGGGAGTCTACTAGATTTCGCAATAAGCTAGCTTCCTTCTCGCACGGCCATTTTCCTTAAGTCTTCACTGATCTTAGGGTGGAGCTTGTCTAAATTATAAAAATATAGTAAGAGCAAGATGAACAGACTAAAGATGATGGGAGCATAAATAAATAAAAACTCGATCATGCTGTAAACATTGTCAGGCTGTTCAGAAACGTTACCGCTAACATAACCAGCAAGACCTAATAACCAGCCAATACCACCAGAAGCAACTCCGCCTCCTAAAACCGTACTAAACGTTCCCCCACTATAGACAAGTCCGTCATTTCGAATTCCTTTTTTCCATTCCCCATAGTCAATTGTATCTGCAAGCATGGCGTATGCGCTACCTAAAAGTGGTGCAAAGCCGATACTGCGAATGAGAGAGCCGGTAAAGATAATGACTAGATTTTGTGAATCGAACGTCATCAATACACTGCCAACGATTAAGAGAATTAAGCCTGATGCAATTGTTTTTCGTCTCCCGAACTTTTTTATGATCAAGGGTGTTAAAAAGAACCCCGCAAGAAGTGGGAGTGTAAAAAATAGATTGAGCGGACCTACGAGATTCGGGTCATCTAAAATGTAGTCGGCATAGTAGACGCCAGCACCTTGAAATATGCCTAAGACAGACCAACCTAGCAGCATGATCGCAAGCAAAATCAGCCAGTATTTGTTCGTGAAAAGTACATAGAAAGAAGCCTCGGCAGAAGGTTTAGCCTTATTTGTTTTTTCGCGGACGGGTTGGACTCTTTCTTTTGTAAAGAAAAATGTCACACTAAAAACAATCACTAAAAGGATCGCATAAATAGTCATGACGAGCTGCCAGCTTCTCGGTTCGCCGCCTAGCCAGTTAACAAAAGGAAGGGTTACCGCTGAAATAACCATCATAACACTAAAATAAGATATCATCCGTAAAATGTTTAGATGATTTCGCTGTGTCGGATCTTGAGTAATTAATGCCCCAAGAGTACCATAAGGAATATTACTTGCAGTGTAAACTAAAAAGTAAATATTGTGGGAGACTAGAGCAAAAAGCAAAATAGTTGTCTGGTCCCATGATGGTGACGCGCTAAAAACGAGAATAAGGGACAGGCCAAAAGGAATCATCGTCCATAAAATCCACGGTCGAGCCCGTCCGTGCTTACTATTCGTCCGATCGACGATATAGCCCATGATAATATTTGTAATGGCATCAAAAAAACGTGTAAAAAACAAAATTGTTCCTAATAATGCAGCGGAGACGCCGATCACGTCGGTATAATAATACATGGCAAAGCTAGCAATGGTGACACCGGCAATTCCGGTGGCCCCGTCTCCGAGGCCATAAGCGACCTGCTCTTTAAACGACACTTTCCCATGCGCGTCTTCACTCGCATGAATGTGTTCTTTAGGCATGCGTGACATTGCAAACCATCCCTTTCTTACACATGATGTATTAAAAGCGCCTTCATAAAACGTTTTCTATGAAAAGTAGCAAGGGGATAACGACAAGGTATGCACTTCGGCTAGCAGCACGTTACTTAAGGTGAACGTCTTTCTTACATAGCAGTGCGCCCGTTCGCGATTAAATGAATGCTTTGGCTTTAAAAGTCATAATGCGAAGTGTAGACAATGTCATAAAAGACTTGTCTACACTTTTTATACAGAAAGAAAACGATTTCAATATTTGCTTAATTGGTCATCGTTGGGTTATCCGATGCGGTATTGTTTCAAGACTTCGTCGGTCAATTTACAACCGAGACCAGCTTCTTGCGGTAAAGTATAATAACCATCGATGACTTTGATCGGATCTTCCCAAATGTTCGCTAGCGATTCGTAACAATTTTCCACCATTGGGACGTTTGATGACGCAGCAGCTAATTGGACGTGAAGTTTTTGCTGCACATTCGTATGAGGAATCACCTCTAAGTCGTAGCAGCGAGCTAAGGCACAGACATCTAACCACTCATCAATGCCAGAGAGCTTTGTTGCATCTGCTTGAACGATATCGACGGCACCAGCTTCAATATAGTCACGGAAATCGTATTTCGTATAAATCGTTTCTCCGACAGCGATCGGAATATCAGTTGCTTGCGCAAGTGCAGCATGATCGCGTTTATTAAAAGGATTCATTGGTTCTTCCAGCCAATAAATATCGAACTCTTCAAGTCTCTTGCTCCATGTTTTTGCTGTTTTAAGGTCCCAGACAGTGTTGACGTCGACCATTAACTTAATATGCTCTGGAATAGCTGTCCTGACTGCCTTTACTCTTTTGTAGTCTTCGCGAGGGTCAGGTCGCCCTAGCTTCATTTTGACAGCGTCAAAGCCGCGATCAATCAGCTTAGTCATATCCGTGATCAGTTCTTCGGTCGTCGCGCCTAGCCAGCCTCCATCTGTGTTATAGGCTTTAACTTTATCTTTGACAGGGCCGAGGTATTTCCAAAGAGGCATGTTAGCTACTTTCAAACGAATGTCCCAGAGGGCAAGGTTAATCGCACAAAGCCCAGCACGAGACACACCTACCTGACCGATAAAGTGATTCGTGTAATGCAGTTCATTTAAAATCGTTTGCTGCATCATTGGGTCTTTACCACGTAAAAGTGGTGCGTAGCAATCGTCAATGGTTGCCTGAACGGCTCTAGTGCCTTTTGTATAATTCCAGTTAAATCCCCAGCCGGAGATGCCTTCATTCGTATCAAGACGAACTGCAACAAATTCGACAGAGTCTAGCTTTGTCTGCGAGTCAGTAATCGCTTTTTGTCCTAAGGGGATATCCAATAAATAGGTCTCAATATTTGTGATTTTCACCAATTTTCTCTCCTTTTAAAAAAATGAAAGCGCATCCAATGTTTTAAACCCTTGCTTCTTAACCGTTTTTCTCCAGATATGCCGTAGTTCTTTATTCGAGGATATGATACGGTTAATGTGAACTACTCACCACTTAGCCTTCGCTTGAAGTGGGAGCTTCTCACTTCCACGACGAAAGCAACCTTTCGTCTCCATGAGCGTTACTTCGGGAAGTTCCTGCCCTAGATGTCCGACGATTCGGAGTTTCTTTCGTACCTTGGATATTTTACGCATGGAAGAATTCGCTTGGTTTTCGCATGATTAGGTTCTCCATGCAACCTCATATATCCAGTTTTCAAAGAACACTTCATACTCTTATGGTAACATACGTTCGGTCAATTAGTACGACTAAAGACGTACTTGACCGAAAAACAATTCATCTCCATCTTATCGCTGGGATGTCACCCTTCACACGCTTGAAGATGGAGACTTCTTGGCAAAAACGTTAAAATATTCTATCATGAAATTTAAAGCAATATAATGTGTTATATCAGCAAAAAAATACCTTATTTTAAGGTGATGAAGGTAGAGGCGTTAACCATTGAAGCCAATTCATAAGCCGTTAAACCCAGAGGGGAAGCTGCCTTTTTTGCTTACGTATCATCATGCAAAGGGGCAAGAGGAAGAATGGCCTGATCATGTTCATGAATGGTGTGAGCTCGTTTACATTCACGAAGGAGAGGCGACATTTATCATTGATCAGCATGTCATGCGAATCAAGAAAGGTGACTTGATCTTTGTTCCGCCCAACGTCATTCATCGAACAAGGGTAGAGCCTGATGACTTGTTAACATCGTCTGCATTATACTTTATGCCGACGTTTTCACAACAAGAGGTGATCAACCATATCATTTTAGTTGACTTGTTTATTCGAGCTAAAAGGAGAAAAGTGTTTCGCTATTCGTTACAAAGAGAAGAACAGAAAGTGATCGAGTCGTATTTGTTTACTATGAATGAAGAGATTCGACATATGAGACATTTTTGGGAAGAAGCAACGTCAGCCCAAATCATACAACTCATGATTCAATTGCATCGTTGGATTGATACGCTCCATTCTGGCGCAGAGAGCACACCGAAAGATTTATTGTGGTTAAAAGCCGTGTTTGCGTATATGGACGATCATTTGCATGAGCCGATACGTTTAGAGGAGTTAGCGCAACAGGCTTGCATCAGTCCCGTGTATTTCAGCAAAAAATTCAAGCAAACGGTTGGAATAACGGTCAGTGAGTTTCTAGTAAAAAAGCGGGTATTAAAAGCGAAGGAGTTATTGCGCGATTCAAATGAGAGCATACAAACAATTGCTGAAATGTCAGGACATCATAGCATGCCTTATTTTTATCGCACTTTTAAGAAGCAGGTAGGGGAGACACCAGCAAAGTATCGAAAAAATGGTGCACATATGATGCAAAATTAACAGGGGTCAGCCTGTTGACAAACGCTCGCATCCGTCGTTACAAGGCTCACTCGTCCGCTCATGAACTGAAGGTTCTATTCGCGTCTTCGCTCCGCCTTTGTGCCTAGGCTGCCAAGCGTTTTCAAGCTAGGCTGAAAGACAGGAACGAGCATATATTAACAAGCATGTATCAGCGGTTAAAAAGACGGTGTCTTCACTCTAAAACCATCAAAAAAAGATGGTTTATTTTTTGTTTTTTTGAAGCACTTTTGAACTTGAGTATGCTCCTTGTTAAGGCGTCTTGTAAAAAGAGCGCGCAAATGATTGAGGTGCTCTACTTAATCAGGGGAGTTCAGACGCTGTGAATCAAACTGGGATAGGTTTCCTTGATCAGTGTGAGTATTTTGCGGTGTCGTGACTGAATTGGACAGTCTGTATTCCATTGGAGTTTGCTGTTCATACCTTTTAAATAGTTTTCCAAAGTAGCTTTGTTCAGTAAATCCGGTTTTTTCAGCAATCTCACCAATCGTTTTGTTTGTTTTTGTTAAGAGGTATTTGGCTTGATTGATGCGAAACTTTTGCAAGTATTCAATCACTGTATATCCTGTCGTTCTCTTAAACAGGCGGGAAAAATAAAAGGGGCTTAACATCATTTCTTTAGCGATGTCTTCGAGCTTTAAAGGCTCAGCAAAATGGTGCTCAATATAGTAAATGGCATGCTGAATTGGATCAGGATATGAAGGCGTTTTCAGAGAAAGTTCATGCGAATCGCCTTTCATTCTTGAAACGATCATATCCGTTAAAATATTGGTAATTACAGCAGAAGCTTTTGCTTCATGACCGACGTGGCGTTTTTCAATTAAATCATAGAGTTGAAAAAACAATGAATGCATATTGTCTGGATCATGTGTGCGAAAAACCGGTGAGTTGTTTCCATTAAGCAATTGAAAATAGTCTTCGGCTTGTCTACCACCAAAATGGATCCACAACACTTCGAAAGGGTCGTCTGGATCGGCATAATAATGATGATGTTGGTTTAAATCAAGGTAGAAAATATCACCTTCGGATACGGTAAAGGTTTTTTCGTGCCACACAACCTTTCCTTTTCCTTTAATAACGTATTTAAGCTGAAATCCAAACAGTGGATCTCTTTTTGTCACATAATTGGGTTTACAAGCAAACCAGCCAACAGAATAGGTGAAAAACCAAAGCTTTTTTGCGGTTTCACTTGCAGAATGAGTGTGAGTGATGTAAAAGAATTCCTTGTTCAAATCAAATCCCTCCTTCTCATTATGTGATCGGAAGACACAATCTTGAGCAAGCAACTCTATTATAACAATAGAAGAATAAAATTGCTTTTCTAAATAAAGGTTTTTGTATATAAGTTGAGGCGAATGGTCATTTTACACCTTTGAAATGTCATAGTGAAGTAGTAGACGTCTTCTTCTCTTAAAATGGAGAGAGCAATTTTGTCATAATATTGAGCAATATGCTCTGTTATATAATGAAAACTACCATGTTAAAATTGAATAATAAGTACTTTGAAAGAATTTTCAGAAATTGTTTAAAAAAGAGAAATTACTAATGGTTTGAAAAGGGAGGAGTGTAACGATGCCTACGTTTACTATTAATGGTAACCAATTTGAGTACGATGGAAAGCCTCTCAGGCTGATTTCTGGTGCCATTCATTATTTTAGGGTCGTGCCTGAATATTGGGAAGATCGCTTAAAAAAATTAAAAGCCTGCGGGTTTAATACAGTTGAGACATACGTTCCGTGGAACTTTCATGAGCCAAAAGAAGGAGAGTTTCGCTTTGAAGGGATGGCGGATCTCGTTCGATTTGTCAAAACGGCAGAGGAAGTCGGGCTTTATGTCATCGTTCGTCCAAGTCCCTATATTTGTGCTGAGTGGGAATTTGGAGGACTGCCGGCATGGCTTCTTAAAGATCCTAGCATGAAGCTACGTTGTCATTACCAGCCATTCTTAGATAAAGTAGATGCGTATTATGACGTACTGTTACCGATGCTTAAGCCTTATTTATGCACAATGGTGGACCTATTATTGCGATGCAAGTTGAAAATGAGTATGGAAGCTATGGTAATGATACGAAATACTTGACGTATTTACAGAACAGTATGATTGAAAGAGGCATTGATGTCTTATTATTTACCTCCGATGGTCCGCTTGATTGGATGTTGCAAGGCGGAATGATCCCCGGTGTTTTTGCAACGGTGAATTTTGGCTCCAGAACAACGGAAGCGTTTGCAAAGCTTGAAGAGTACCAGCCGAATCAGCCACTCATGTGTATGGAGTATTGGAACGGATGGTTTGACCATTGGGGAGAGGAGCATCATACGAGGGACGCGGAAGATGCAGCGAATGTCCTTGATGATATGCTTAGCCAGCAGGGCTCAGTAAACTTCTATATGTTCCATGGCGGTACAAACTTCGGTTTTTATAATGGAGCTAATCACTCAGATAAATACGAGCCAACGATTACGAGTTACGATTATGATGTTTTAATAAATGAATCTGGTGAACCGACAGATAAGTTTTATGCGGTGAGAAGCGTCATTGAAAAGTATGAAAAGTTAGATCCCTTACAGCTTCCTGAACCTACACCTAAAAAAGATTTCGGTGTTGTTGAAATGACAGAAAAAATGCATTTGTTTGATGCGTTAGCATCTCTCTCTGAGCCGGTTGAGACCATTGTTCCAGAAACGATGGAAGCGATGGGACAGGCATATGGCTTCATCTTGTATACAACTCATGTGAGTGGTCCGCGAAATAACGTGGAACTCGTTTGTCAAGATGTTCATGACCGTGCGTTAATATTTGTCGACGATGAATACCAGGGTGTGCTCGATCGTTGGGGACAAGGAAAGATCGTCCTTGATATTCCTAAAGAAGGTGCTCAGATCAAAGTTCTTGTTGAGAATATGGGCAGAGTGAATTACGGCCCGAAGTTAAGGGATTCAAAGGGAATTACAGAAGGTATCCGTCTAGGAAACCAATTTCTTTATCATTGGACGGTTCACACATTACCATTAGATGACATTGAAGCTTTGGAATTCCAAAAAGGACAAAGAACCGAAGGGCCCTCTTTTTACAAAGGTATTCTCCAAGTGGATAAGCCTGCGGACACTTTTGTTGATTTCGAAGGATGGACAAAAGGTGTTGTCTTTGTAAATGGCTTTAATATTGGTAGATACTGGGAGATTGGGCCGCAAAAAACGTTATACTTGCCAGCTCCTATTCTCAAAGAGGGAGAAAATGAGATCGTTATTTTTGAATTGCATGACGTAGCAAAAGCGCAAATTACCCTTCGTGATACGCCTGATTTAGGCTAGGCCAGCCCGTAAACATCTGGATTGGAAGAACTTAAGATGTTTACGGGAATCAAAAAATAAGACACAATAAATGAAAGCGGTTTATGACATGTGCTAAAGTAATTGTATTTTTAGTTAAGGGGGGATGTTATGAAGAAACCGAACGTATTGCTTATAACGAGCGATCAGCAGCATTGGAATACGATCGGTGCATTTAATGAAGAAATCTCGACGCCTCATTTAGATCGACTTGTTCGTGAAGGAACGACCTTTACTCGTGCGTATTGTCCGAATCCGACGTGTACGCCGACAAGAGCTTCAATCATTACAGGTGCTTACCCGAGCCAGCATGGTGCCTATAGCTTAGGGACGAAGCTTCTTGAGGATCGTCATACAGTTGGGGAAGATTTCTTAGATGCTGATTATCGAACGGCTTTAATTGGAAAAGCCCATTTTCAGCCGTTAGCTTCTACCGAGGAATATCCATCAGTAGAGGCGTATCCGACGCTGCAGGATTTTGATTTTTGGAAGCAATATGATGACACCTTCTACGGTTTTGAACACGTCGAACTTGCTCGTAACCATACAAATGAAGCGCATGTAGGTCAGCACTATGCGCTTTGGATGGAGAAAAAAGGCTGCCACAACTGGCGAGACTATTTTTTGCCACCGACAGGGACGATGGACCGCTCAGAAAAGTATCATTGGGCGATTCCAGAAAAATACCATTACAATACGTGGATTGCTGAACGAACAAATTCCATGCTCGCAGAGTACAAAGAAAATGATGAGAATTTCTTCTTATGGGCGAGCTTTTTTGACCCACATCCGCCATACCTTGTGCCTGA
This sequence comes from Litoribacterium kuwaitense, assembly GCF_011058155.1. Taxonomy (NCBI): domain Bacteria; kingdom Bacillati; phylum Bacillota; class Bacilli; order Caryophanales; family Bacillaceae; genus Litoribacterium; species Litoribacterium kuwaitense. Next base: position 26,391 of record NZ_JAALFC010000021.1, read on the forward strand.
GCCATGGGATACGATGTATGATCCTGACGACCTAACTGTTCCAAAAGCAATTCCGAATGAGCATGAGCACAATCCACCGCACTTTAAAATGACACAAGAAGAAAATCCGGACTTTTCGGATTATCGGGAAACTCAATTCGGCAATATCGGCTATCATTCTCACGCCCATATTTCAGACGAAGAAGCAGGGGAAAATATGGCGGTCTATTACGGAATGATTAGCATGATGGACAAATATATTGGAAAAATTCTTGATCAGTTAGACCATCTTGGCTTGGCTGATAACACAATTGTCGTATTTACGACTGACCATGGGCATTTTTTCGGACAACATGGTCTTCATGATAAAGGTGGATTTCATTACGAGGATTTAATTAAACTCCCCTTTATCGTACGTTATCCAGGGCACGTTCCTGCTGGCCAAAGCTCCGCATCCATGCAATCTCTCGTCGATTTAGCGCCTACATTTTTGCGCTTTGCCGGACTGGATATTCCGCGCACGATGACAGGTGTTGATCAAAGTGAAGTTTGGCTTGGTCAACAGGAAGAGGCAAGGGATCATATTATTTGCGAATTTCGTAAGCAGCCGACCAAGGTGCATCAGAAAACGTTTGTCGATAAGCGCTATAAATTAACAGTTTATTACAACCAAAAATATGGCGAATTGTTTGATTTAGAAAACGACCCTAACGAATTGAACAACCTTTGGGATGACGCCAATTACCTTACGTTAAAATCAGAATTACTGTTGAAATATGTCTGGGCAGAGCTTGGGAAAGAGCCGTTGGCCATGCCACGCATTTCAGGGGCATAAAAATACTAAGAAAAATGAGAAAGGATGAAAGAGTATGAAAAAGAAAATAACCTTACGTTCCTTCATGGTTATGATGATGAGCATCGTTTTAATCGCAGCAGCAGGCTGTGCAAACCCTGATCCAGGTTCATCTTCATCAGAGGGTGGAGAAGAGGGTACCGTCACGCTGAACGTATTTAGCCGTTGGAATGAATACAATAGCTTGCTAGAGGATGAGCTGATTCCAGAATTTGAAGAGCAAAACCCAAATATTAAGATTCAATTAGATACAAGTGTTCATGAATATCCGAAGGCTTTACAAGCGGCTGTTCAAGGGGAAAACTTACCTGATATCTTCGCCTCACACCCGTCATTGCCGACCCATCAGCTTCATGAACTTGGTGTACTTCATGAATTGGATGATGTGATTGGTGATCGAAAAGACGATTTTGAGGAAGGAATGTGGACACCAGGCGGAACAACGATGGATGGCAAAATCTATGCGATGCCTGTATTTAGTAATAAGAAAGATGCCATTTTGATGTACTATAACAAGCAGCTGCTAGAAGAAGCAGGGCTTACGGAAGAAGATGTTCCGACCTCATGGGACGAATTGGTCGAAGTCTCTAAAACCATTCAAGAAAATACTGAAGCACATGGAACGTATCTTGAGTTGAATAACTGGACCATTGGTAGTGTTGTCACGCAAATGGCTACAGCCATTACACCTGAAGTTTCAGGTACAATCAATTACCATACCGGAGAGTATAACCATAATACGCCAGGTGTCGTTGAGAGTATTGAATTTATCAAAAAGTTAGTTGATGAAGGCATTGATGAGCCAAGTGATAAAAGCCGTGGACCGGCTGAAGGTGCTGGCGTATTCGCCGGTGGACAGGCTGCATTCTTGTTTAATGGACCTTGGGTAGCAAAGCAACTAACGGAAGAAGGATTTGAAGACTTTGGTGTAGCTCCAATCCCTACAAAAGATGGGAAACAACAATACGTCGGTTATTCTGGAGCCGTGTTAAAGGGTGGTTTCCACGTGAACCAAAAAACAGAGCATTTTGAAGAGGCAAAGCTCTTCTTAGAGTTCCTAATGGATGAAGGCTATCCGCGTATGCTTTCAGGTGCAGGCTATCCGCCAATCCCTGAAATCGTAGAAACGACTGAGGAGCCAGATACAATTGAATATCAGGCGAATAAACTGCAAAATGAATCGTTTATCCGTACGCCAGATCCTGTCTTAAAGACAATTGATGCGGTCGACGTAAAGACGGCGATGAGTGGTAAAGGTGCAGACAAAACGTTAGACAAAGTCGTTCTTGGTTATATTACAGGACAAGTGACAGACCTTGAAGGTACGTTACAAGAAATGACCGACCAAGAAAATGAAGCATTCCAAAACGCGCTGAAAGAAGTGCAAGATGAAGGTGCCGATATTGACCAATCCGCTTGGCAGTTCCCTGATTGGGAGCCACTCAAGCCTTATGAAAATTAAATAAGTGAATAGGGGGTCATAGGCTTCTGTGACCCCCATTCCAAAATGTTTGGGGAGGAGCGGTTACGTTGGCGATGATACCTAACGATAATGTATCAAAGGCTTCGGCAGTAAAAAGTAGCTTTGGAGGAAAACAGGCAAGAAAGCGTATTTGGTGGGCCTATTTATTTATTTTACCGCAACTGATCTTTTTTATTGTTTTTACAATTTATCCAATTGTCATGAGTTATGTTTACTCAGTCTATGAATGGACAGGTCTCGGTCCATTGGAAGACTTTGTTGGTTTAGAAAACTATACGCGGATCATAACAGATGATATGTTTTGGAATTCCTTTAAAAATACATTCATCTATATGATCGGTGTAACATTGCTTTTAATGCCCGGTAGCTTGTTATTGGCGATTATCTTAAACAACGTTTTAAAGAAGAGCAGTGTTTTTTACCGTACGATATACTTTTTGCCCGTTGTCACAACGACTGCAATCGTAGGGATAGTGTTAAGAAATGTTTTTGGTGATGCAGGATTTATCAATGAAATGTTTCTAGAAATTGGTTTTCTAGATGAACCTTTTTCTTGGTTGGGCTCTCCTGTACCAGCGATGATTGTTGTTATTCTTGCTGGATCATGGAAGTTCTTTGGCATGATGATGGTCTATTGGCTGGCTGGATTACAGACATTGCCTAAAGATGTTGTCGAAGCAGCACGGATCGACGGTGCGAATTCTTGGAATCTACTTCGTTACATCACCATTCCTATTCTCCTGCCTGTAGGTACTGTCATTCTATTGCTCTGTGTAACGAGCAGTCTGCACGTGTTTGATATGGTGATGACCTTGACAAATGGAGGACCTTATTACAGCACAGACATGGTCGATCTCTTCATCTATCGCAAGGCATTTAGTCCTGATGATGGTCTGCCAGCAATGGGATATGCTTCAGCTGCAGGTGTCGTATTTGGGATCGCTACCTTTGCGATCGTCCTTGTACTAGGCTGGATTGTTAGAAGAGCAAAGCAATAGGAGAGGAGGGGACATCTTGAGTAGAAAAATAAGTAGAATTCTATTACACATCGCATTAATATCGATCGGGATTGTTTGGATTTTTCCTTTTGTTTGGATGGTTTCAGCATCCTTCAAGACAAATATTGAACTGGTCAATGCTGGTACAAATCTAATACCAGAAATGTTTAGAGTGGATAACTATATAAAGGCTTGGACTGAGGCAAACTTTCAAGGATATTTTCTAAATACGGTTGTCATTACAGTGTCTACTGTATTTATCGTTGTGGCAATGTCTGCGTTGACAGGATATGCATTGGGGCGTGTTAAATTCCCTGGACGAAATTTGTTTATTATCCTCATTACTGCAACGATGTTTATTCCGAAAGGTTACACAATCATCCCGGTGTATATGGTCATTAAGAGCCTAGGTTTATTAAATACATTGGGCGGCGTCATTTTAGCTGAATCAGGCGGCGCGCACGTATTGTTTATCTTGTTGTTTATGTCGTATTTTATGAAAATGCCAAAAGAACTGGAAGAATCGGCGACTGTAGATGGGTGTGGTTTTTTAAGAACATTTGGTTCCATCATGCTGCCGTTGGCAAAGCCGATTATTGCCACTGCAGGGATTATGCAGTTTATTTGGACATGGAACTCTTTCTTCGTTCCCCTCGTTTTCACAATTAATAAACCAGAGTTACGCACCCTGGCGGTAGGAATGTACTCGTTTGTCGGTGAGAATACGACGGATTGGGTTGGCATGGCTGCTGGAGCAACGATCTCTCTTATTCCTGTTATCATCGTATTTATTGCCTTCCAGCGCTTCTTTATCGAAGGAGTTACCGGCTCGGTGAAGGGATAAATGATGTCCTTAATGAATAAAGGTAATTGAGGAGGCTTAATTTGGGACAGAAACCAAACGTACTCATTATCAAAACTGATCAACAGAGCCTTTGGACGTTAAGTTGTTATGGTGGGACATTAGTCCATACGCCACACATCGATCAGCTTGCTGACACAGGTGCAAAGTTTACGAATTATTTTACGAACAGTGCGGTTTGTACACCGTCACGAGGTAGTTTTATAACTGGTCGATACCCTCATCATCACGGCGCCTTTCGTAATGATCAGTCGTTATATAAAGATGAAGTGACTTTAGCACATGTCTTAAAGCAAAACGGTTATCAGACAGGTTATGCCGGAAAGTGGCATTTACACGGGAATGACTCGCCAGGTTGGATGTCACAAGAAAATGCGATGGGCTTTGACGACTGCAAGTATATGTTTAATAGTGGACACTTTAAAGAAGTTGTCGAACATGAAGCTGGGATCGAAGTGTCATATGAGATTGGTGACGAAGAAACGTATATGACCGATTGGTTAACGCAAAAGGCGTTGGATTATTTTGCGAAGCAAACAAAACAGCATCAGCCGTTCTTTTATATGTTGAGTATTCCTGATCCGCACCAGCCTTTTAATGTTCGTCCTCCTTATGACACGATGTACGATCCGCAGGACATGCCGATTCCCTCTACCTTTGATGAAAATCCGCTGCCTGACTGGGCGGAATACGGTACTTGGGGACGTGAAGCGACCTTTCCTCTTGACTTAGAAGATCGGGAAGAGCGGTTTCGATCGTTGAAAGCGCAATATTGTGGGCAAGTGAAATGTATCGATGATGCGGTTGGGCGAATGGTACATTCTTTAAAAGAGCTCAATTTGTATGACGATACGTTAATCGTCTTCACGACGGATCATGGAGAGTACATGGGAGAGCATGGACTCATGTACAAAAACAATTTATACGAAGCTGCATATCATATTCCACTGATCATCCGCTGGCCTGAAAAAGTGAAAGAAGGTACGGTTGTTGACAGATTTGTCGCTACCGTCGATTTCCAACAAACATTACTTGGACTCCTCAATTTAAAACCCTCTGGGAGAGAACAAGGAAGAGATGCTTCGCCATTTTTGCAAAATGAGAACATTCCTTGGGAAGATGAAGTGTTTATCCATCCAAGCGATGTTCCGCGAACAGGTATCTTTACGCCTTCTCATGAGTTAGCTTATGTAGGTACTGGATGGGAAGGGCAAGAATTTGCCGATCACATTTTATTTGACCGGATGAAAGACCCTATGCAAATGCGTAACATATTTGACGATCCTGAGGAGCGGGATGTTCAAAAACATTTAACGGCACGGATCATTCGCCATCATCAAGCGCTTGGTTCTAATCCGGAGATTTTACCGAAGAGCATTCGCCAAAAGATGGGTGACGAGCAATAATGAGTAAGCTGTGAGGTTGCACAAAAAAGTGCAGCCTTGTTTGTATATAAAGATTGAAACTTGCTAAAGTATCTTCGGATGTTTATGATTGATTCAATCTAAACTTAGGAGTGAGATCTATGACAACTACTGATCATAATAAACCGAATATTGTGTTTATTATGTCGGATGACCAAGGTGCTTGGGCGATGGGGTGCGCGGGTAATCCAGAAGTGCGCACACCAAACCTCGACCGTTTGGCTTCTACAGGCACTCGTTTTGAAAACTTCTTTTGTGCTTCCCCAGTTTGCTCCCCCGCAAGAGCATCTGTGCTGACAGGACGAATCCCCTCGCAGCATGGTGTCTTAGATTGGATTCGCTCTGGGAATGTGAACAAACAGGATTTATCAAGTGAAATGAAAGACCATTCGGAGTTCAGAGATGAAAAACATGCGATTGACTATTTAGCAGGACAAAAAACGTATACTGAAGTTTTAAACGAAAATGGATATGATTGTGCATTAAGTGGCAAATGGCATCTTGGCAACAGTCTGACCCCGCAAAAAGGATTTTCCCATTGGTATACGATTGGCCGGGGTGGCTGTCATTACTATTCACCGGATATTGTTGAAAACGGGGAAATTCGCATTGAAAAAGAATATCTTACCGATTTGATTACGAAAGATGCGTTGAATGTACTAGATCATCACAAAGAAAAGGACAACCCGCTTTATTTAAGTGTTCACTATACAGCACCTCATGCACCATGGGGACGAGATGAGCACCCGGCAAACATTTACGATTCTTATGAAGCTTGTTCATTCACATCTGTACCAGAAGGAGAAAAGCTTCCGTGGTATAAAAATACCATCCCGCAAATGAAGGGACAAAAGCGAAAAGAGATATTACAAGGTTATTTTGCAGCGATCACTGCCATGGATCAAGGTATTGGGGAGATCATCGATAAAATTGAAGAAATGGGCATTCGCGAAAATACACTGCTCATTTTTATGAGCGATAATGGAATGAGTATGGGTCATCACGGCATTTGGGGAAAGGGAAACGGAACCGTTCCGCAAAATATGTATGATACCGCCGTGAAAGTACCAGCGATCATGTCGCAGCCTGGTCATATTCCGCAAGGTGTCGTTCGTGACGAGCTTCTAAGTCAATATGATATGATGCCAACACTGTTAGAATATGTCGGTCTGACAAGTCCGGACACAAAGAAATTGCCCGGAACTAGCTTTGCCCCTTTGTTGCACGGGGAAGAGATGGAACAACGCGACAATGTTGTTGTTTTCGACGAATATGGACCAGTGCGTATGATTCGAGGGAAACGATGGAAGTATGTGCACCGCTATCCGTACGGTCCCCATGAACTCTATGATCTTGAAAATGACCCGACAGAGGCACATAACTTAATCGATGATCCCGGTAAAAAAGATTTGATCGCTGACATGAAGTCACGGCTTGACCAATGGTATTTGCAATATGCCGATCCCGAACGTGACGGGGCAAAAGAAGGAGTAACGGGCAGCGGACAGCTCGGTTTAGCAGGCATTGCAAGTAAAGGAGAGCAAGTGTATGCGCAGGACTAGTATTGCCTAGAATGTATACATCAATCAGACCGCAGCAAAACGTCTCTCATCATCTAATGGTAAATCTCAGCTCTTTTCCTGGATAAAGATAACATGATATAAGATTAAGTCCCTCTGATGCGGTCAGGGGGTATTTGTGATGGAAAGATCGAAAATGATACCCATAAATCACTCAAATAAATGTCGTTATCCTTATCTTTTAATAACAAAAATCCAAATATTTAACAAAAAAATACCCAAAATATACTTAATAATGATAGTTCTATGCTATACTAGCAATAGTTTAATGGATACCTCTTTCATTATTGAAAGCGCTTAATTCGCATGTGCAGACTTCCTGATCTATCCGAAAAACTCTAGACTTTAGTCATCACAGAAAAGAAATAGCTAAATATTAAAAAAAAAGGAGCCTTTACAATGCAACTTTGTTTAATGACGGATTCTTTAGGGTGTCTACCATTTGAAAAAATGCTTGAAACCTCTAAATCACTAGGCTATGAGTCTCTGGAAATTGCTACAGGGAATTGGTCAAGTTCACCCCATATCGACCTTGACGAATTATTAGAAAGCTCAGTGAAAAGACAAGCATTTATGGATGCGATCAAACGAACAGGCCTTGCATTGGAAGTATTAAATTGTTCGGGGAACCATCTGGCACCAAATGAAGAAGGTGTAAGGCATCAGGAAGTTGTTGAAAAGACTTTTAAGCTTGCAGAGCTGTTAGGAATCAAGAAGGTCGTGATGATGTCAGGGCTTCCAGGGGGCGGACCTGATGATAAAACACCAAATTGGGTGACAACTTGCTGGCCAACCATTAACCAAAACATTTTAAATTGGCAATGGAATGAAGTGGCGTTTCCGTATTGGGAAAAGGCTGTAAAGCGAGCAAATGACCACGGGATTGAACAAATTGCTTTAGAAAACCATGGTAGTCAATTGGTTCATAATCCAGAGACACTCTTTAAATTAAGGGACGAAGTTGGTGATACGATCGGAATGAACTTTGATCCAAGTCATTTACTCTGGATGGGCGGAGATCCAATTTTGGCTGCGCGACAAATTGGTGATGCAATGTACCATGTTCACGCAAAAGATGTGCGGATAGAAAAAGCAGTTGCACATGTTCAAGGTGTGCTCGATACGAAAACAAATGATCGTTTTGCCGAAAGATCGTGGAATTATGTCGCTTTAGGATTTGGACATGACGCGCAATGGTGGGGGGAATTCTTCTCAACCATTCAAATGATTGGCTACAAAGGTGCCATTAGCTTAGAAGATGAAGATGCCTCTATGTCACCATTAGCGGCTGTGAAAAAATCGACCAAATTGTTAAAAGACGTATTACCTAGAGAGGTTATCTAAGCCATTTCATCTTTTGGATTAGGGAGGAGTATCATGTTTTGGGTCATCGTTCTTTCGTTTTTAGCTTATACATTATTTGTAATGTGGTTTTCTTGGTATAAAACAAGAGGTACCGATTTACATAGCTCAGACGGCTATTTCCTCGGTGGAAGAAGTTTAACAGGACTTGTTATTGCCAGCTCCTTGATTTTAACTAATCTATCGACGGAACAAATTGTTGGTTTAAACGGACAAGCGTATGGGGAATCAATGGTCGTCATGGCGTGGGAAGCGACGGCGCCGTTTGCCCTCATTGTGCTTGCATTGGTGCTGTTACCGAGATATTTGAAGTTGGGGATCACGACGATTCCCGATTTTCTCGAACAGCGCTTTGATCGCAGGACAAGACAAATTGTATCTGGATTATTCTTATTAGGGTATGGAACGGTCATTTTGCCTACGGTTCTCTATTCAGGGGCGCTTGTCCTCGACCGCATTTTTGGTATTTCAGCTCACACAGATATGAGCTTGTATATCATAGTTTTTATCATTTGTATCGTCATCGGACTTATAAGCTCTGGATATGTAATCCTTGGCGGCTTAAAAGCAACCGCGATGAGTGATACGATCAATGGCATTGGTCTAGTCATTGGCGGATTAATGATCCCTTTTTTAGCGCTAATGGTGTTAGGTGGGGGTAACTTAGCTGAAGGTGTTGGTCAGCTCATGAATGAAAACCCTTCCAAATTAAACGCGATTGGAAATCATGAATCGTCGGTACCTTGGTCGATATTAATCACAGGAATTATCTTTAACCATTTGTTCTATTGGAGCTCAAACCAGGCGATCATTCAGCGGACGTTGGCAGCGAAGAGTCTTGCGGAAGGTCAAAAAGGGGTTTTGTTTGCCGGTTTATTTAAAATATTTGGTGTAAGTTTCATCGTTGTACCAGGAATTATTGCTTATTTGTTGTACGGAGATGGTCTTTCCAATGCAGATCAGGCATACCCGACACTGATTGTTGATGTTATGCCGGTGGTCTTATCTGGGTTTTTAGGTGCAGTATTGTTTGGCGCCATTATGAGTTCATTTAATAATATGCTTAATAGTTCAATTACGCTCTTTACGCTAGATATTTACAAACCAATTTTTCAGCCAAATGCGAGTGAAAGAGATCTTGTGAAAATAGGAAGGATTTTTGCGGCCATTCTGGCAATTGTTGCTGTGACTGTCGCACCTTTAATCATTTTTGCGCCGTCTGGTCTTTTCTATTACATGAATGAGATGAATGGGTTTTATAGTTTGCCCATCTTTGCAATGGTGATTGTCGGATTCTTCACGAAAAGAGTACCTGCCTTAGCAGCGAAAGTTGTTGTTGTTGCACATATTGTCATTTATGCTTTGACGAAGTTTGTCATCCCAGACGTCAATTTCCTTTATGTTTTTGCGATTTTGTTTCCACTTGATGTACTGATTATGCTCATTGTTGGCAGATGGAAGCCAAGAGAAACACCCTATGAAATGCTCGATGCCAAAGTGGTCGATTTAACACCGTGGAAATATGCCAAACATTTCGCTGCACTTATTGTAATCGCGATTATTGGCATCTATACGTTCTTCTCGCCAATCGGTGTGGCCGAAGTAAGCTATGAGTATTCGGTATATTCCCTGGTCTTTCTCATTGCGACGCTTGTTTTCATTGCCGGAGTTGTCCTATTCTGGCGCAATACGAATAAAAAGCTCTCCACAAAAACAACAGAAAAAGTCACGAAGACGTCTCGAACAGACGTTAAAGGTGAGTCAATGTAAGACAATCAATAAGGTTGACTGTAAACGCTATTAATCCCGTTGAAGAGGATTAATAAACATGATAAGCCACTTTACAAGGGGTGGCTTCTTTTAAATTGTGAAAAGGTGTCTGTACAAGATGTTTTAAAAGCCGTCTCACCTCGGACGACGATTCCCGTCTTAACAGGAATTAATAATTACGGTGATGCAGAAATGAGTCACATGTTGAATAAAAATATTGAACAGCAGAGTTGGTTGTACATGTCATGCGCTTCAGATGAGTTTGTATCTTTAAAGTGAAACATCGCGTGATGCATCATAAATAAATGATCGAACAAGAAGTGTAGAAAAGAAACATACATGACATTCATGAATCAACAAGCATATTTTATGCGAAAAAATCAAGCATTCATGGATGCGAAGCGAGCTCATATTTATGTGCTCAAGTACAAGCCTGACAAATTTTCTTCTCATTTTGATGATGATAGGAAACAAGAATGAAAAGTGTCAATATTCATGAACTAAAATTCATAAATATTGACAAAAAAGAACAAAATTTATATAATTCATTTTACTAGAATCTTAAGATAAAAAAGACATATTTGGTAGAAGGAGTATATTCCTGTAAGGTAAACCGTTGAAAATGAAAGCGGTTTCTAAAATGCCACATAGCGATTCTAGTTTTAACATGTTTAGGAGGTGCCGTGTTTGAGAGGATATGGATTATAATTGAATCGTTTAAATAAATCAGCGCAATGATTTTAAAGTTGATTGTTGTGAAGAGAACATAAGTCAAGGTGTGTATACATAGTGATTACATTGTATTGTGCAAAGGATAGAAAGGGGTGTTGATGTGGCCAGTAAAGAGGTGCAGGCGAATGAACGATTAAGAGAACAAAAAACACTGCTTGGACGTTTAAAACAGCGAAAGTACAGGTCAATATGGAAGAATTGGGATCTTTACTTGCTGTTGTCCCCCGTGATTCTCTATTTTCTTATTTTTCATTACTTTCCCTTGTACGGTTTACAGATCGCATTTAAAGACTATATTGCCTCACAAGGCATTTTAGGAAGTCCATGGGCCGGCTTTAAACATTTTGAACGGTTTTTTGATAGTTACTATTTCTGGCGTTTGATAGGAAATACAATAGGCATTGGTGTGTATACGTTAGCGGTATCATTCCCTGTCCCAATCATATTAGCGCTTATGTTAAATGAAGTTCGAAGTCTAAAATATAAGAAATTTGTGCAAACGGTTGTGTATGCACCTCACTTTCTTTCGACGGTTGTCGTTGTCGGAATGCTTTTACTATTTCTGAAAGAAGACGGCATGATTAATCAGATCATTCGTCTTTTCGGTGGCACGCCTGTTGATTTTATTTCGGAGCCGGCATGGTTTAAAACGTTATACGTGTCCTCGGAAGTGTGGCAAACGATGGGCTGGAGCTCAATCATTTATATCGCCGCTTTGGCTGCGGTCGATCCAGCGCAGCACGAGGCAGCAATGATAGATGGAGCATCGCGATTCCAACGAATCATTCATATTAATATTCCGGCCATTATGCCAACGATCGTTATTCTGTTCATTTTAAATGCAGGATCAGTGATGGCGGTAGGTTTTGAAAAAGTGTTTCTCATGCAAAATCCGCTCAACATGGCGACTTCGGACGTGATTTCCACCTTTGTCTATCGTAGCGGTATTTTAGAAGCACAGTACAGTTTTTCAGCAGCAGTAGGTCTATTTAATTCCATTATCAATTTTATCATGCTTGTTATGGTGAATCACATTGCCAAAAAGTAAACGAAACGAGCTTATGGTAAGGAGGGATACGAATGAAAGAGGCGAAGTCCGATAAACTATTTGTCGTAATGAACTATATACTCCTTACAATCGTTCTGATTGTCATCATGTATCCGTTACTTTTCGTTGTGAGCGCTTCATTTAGTAACCCCCAATACGTGATTGCTGGAGAGATGTGGCTCTGGCCGAAAGGGTTTAATGTCGACTCCTATCAAAAGGTTTTTCAGAATGAAGACATTATCAACGGGTTTGTCAATACTGTGAAGTATACAGTGGCAGGGACTTTTTTAAATGTGTTGATGACGATTTTTGCGGCTTATCCGCTGTCACGCCGAGATTTAAGAGGACGTGGCTTTATCATGGCATTTATCGTCTTCACGATGTTCTTTAGTGGTGGACTCATTCCGACGTATTTACTTATTAAAAACCTCGGAATGCTTGATACATTTTGGGTCATGATCATTCCGAATGCAGTAGCAGTTTGGAACATTATCATTATGCGTACGTTTTTTCAGTCGATTCCTCACGAGCTACAAGAATCAGCTACGATGGATGGCTGTGGAAATTTGCGAATCTTGCGAAGTATCGTCTTGCCGTTATCACTTCCGGTCATTGCAGTCATGGTGCTCTTCTATGCTGTTGGCCACTGGAATTCGTACTTTCAAGCATTGATTTATTTACAGGATCAGGAAAATTTTCCGCTTCAGCTGATTCTTAGACAGATTCTGATCCAAAATCAGACGGACGATATGATTCAAACGACAACAGAAAGCTTTCTCCAGCAACAATTAAGCGTGGAAGGGTTAAAGTATGCGGTCTTGATTGTGGCGAATTTGCCAATGCTCATGCTGTATCCATTTTTGCAAAAATATTTTGTTAAAGGCGTTATGATTGGTTCACTTAAAGGGTAAAGGGGGAATTTTAGTGAAAAATATGTATTTTGGAAAACTGATGTTTAGTGTCATCGTCGTGATCGGGCTGCTTGGGGCGTGTTCAAATGCAGAAGAAACGGCTCAAAGCGAGCCTGCTGTTCCGGTCAATGATACAGGGATGCCGATCGTTGATGAACCGATTGAAGTAGAAGGATTTGCGGCAAAGTTTTTTGCTTCACAAGATTGGAACGACTTGATGCTTTGGAATGAATATGAAGAAATGACGAACATCTCGATCACATGGGATACGGTTCAAACAGAGACACTGACGGAAAAAAGAAACTTAATGATCTCTAGTGGCGATTATCCAGAAGTGTTATTTGCGAACGCATTCTCGAGGACTGATATGCTGAAGTATGGTCAACAAGGCATTTTCCTCCCATTAAATGATTATATTGAAGAATATGCGCCCAATTTTCAAAAAATCCTTGATGAGTACCCGTCTGTCGAGCAAGCAATTACGATGGCTGATGGAAATATTTACGGCTTTCCAACGATTTACGATCCGGAGTTTGAAGCGTTGCGCGGGATGTCACCATGGGTGAATCAAGAGTGGCTTGATACGTTAGGGCTGGAGCCACCTGAAACGACAGATGAGTTTTATGAAATGCTAAAAGCGTTTAAAGAAGAAGACCCTAATGGCAATGGGGAAGAAGATGAAATTGCCTGGGGTGGAAATGGCATTGATGGATTTATCAACTTTTTACGCGGAAGCTTTGGGTTAAATAAACAAGGTTCGATGAATCTCAGCCTTGATTTTAAAGAAGGCACTGAGGAGTTTCGCTTCGTACCGGCCACTGACGAATATAAAGAACTGCTCACGTATTTAAATAAGCTTTATACAGAAGGATTGTTAAACCAAAACCTCTTTACGACGACCGGACCCGAATTTACAGCTGATTCTGCAAAAGGACACTTTGGCGTATTAAATTCGATTGACCCGGCTGAACTATTAGGGTTGGATAACTACGTGGGCGTCCCTGTACTTGAAGGACCAAGCGGTGAGCGTTCGTTTAATACTGTGTCAAACGGGGTTGGTAATATAGGAATGTTTGCTTTGACAGATCGCGCTAAAAACCCTGCAGCGATGGTGCGGTGGATGGACTATTTTACGGCGATGAAGGGGCGAAAATGTTCTTTATGGGCTTCGAAGGTGTGACATATGAACAAGATGAAGAAGGAAATTTTGTCTATCTTGATACCATTACCGATAACCCAGACGGATTAAATATTGACCAGGCAGTTAGTCAATATTTAACGTGGCCAGGAGGGTATTACCCAGGCATTGTTAAGGAGGAGTTTTTCCAAGGTGCTGAAGCCAAAGAGAATTCAGCCAATAACGCAGAGCAAGTCAAGCCATATCGAATCAAAGATGAGGATATTTTACCGCCTCTAAGCTATACAGTTGAAGAAAACGAACAAGTCAGCACCATTCTTAGTGATATTAATACGTATGTTGACGAAATGGAAGCCGCTTTCATTACCGGTGAGCAGGATTTCAGTCAATGGGAAGATTATAAGAAGACCCTTGAGCAAATGGGCGTACAAGAGTATTTAGACATTGCCCAAACAGCTTATGAGCGTAGTCAAGAGAATTCTTAATAGATCAGCGTATACGGAGAGAGATCTTCGTATACGCTTTAGCTGTTTACGATAGCGCCTTTAAACCAACAACACCGATGACAATGAGCAAGACGCTGGCGAATCGGCCAACACTTTTAGACTCGTTAAAAAATACCATATTGATCAGTACGGCACCGGCAGTTCCTACACCGATCCAGACAGCGTAGGCGGTGCTCACTTGTAAATAGTTAAAGGACAAGTAGAGAAATGCGAAGGCTGAGCCAAATCCGGCAAGGTATAAAGCGCCATTGAGGATATTTTTCTTTTGGCTGTACATTTTTAACCCGACGACACCGACCATTTCACTGACTGCCGCCATAAATACGAATAACCAACCCATGCTTACCCCATCCTTTGATCCATTTTCTTTTCTTCAACGCCATCAGCGAGTTTTAAACCTATAACACCAAGCACTAGTATGACGATAAACAATATTTTTCCGCCGCCTAACGTTTCCCCGAAGATAAACACGTCCATTAAGGCCGTACCCACTGTACCGACGGCTGCAAAAATGGCGTACACCGTGCCAGTAGGCAGGTCTTCACATGCTTTAGATAAAAAGTAAAAGTCAACGAAAATAAAAAAGATAATAGGAATCCAGTGCCACCAAGTACTGGCGACATTAAAGCCGAAAATCCAGACGAGCTCAAAGAAACTAGTGAGTGCGACGTATATCCAAGCTTTTCGCAACATAGATACCTCCAATTTATTATGACTGACTGTCATTCATTTTGGTGTAGAAAAATGCGTGACCTGTCTAAGATCAGCGCATACTTAACGCGTAAGCTAAAAACTCGTTGACTTGTGCTTTTTGTATTCGTGCCTCTTCCTCAGTATTCGTGTCATACAAATAGATTTGCTCGGCAGCAGACTCGACAAGCCCGATAATTAATTTAGCGGTTTGTTTCGGTTGGACAGTTTGCCTAATCCAGCCTTCTTCACGCGCAGATGCAAGCTTTTCACTTAACCATTTATAAAATGGTTCGTAAACGGCTTCCCATTCTTTTATGTGTTCGCTCGCCGCAAGTCCTGAATAGATCAGTGCTTGAATCTCGCGATATTCTTCATTGACGAGAAAGATAGCGTCGACAAAGTGCTCTAATTGTTTCGGGAAAACATCGTCATCACCAACTTTTTCTTTAACCATAGTCATCGTTTTTTCGACCATGACTTCGGCAATGGCCGGCATAAGTGCAAGCTTTGAAGGAAAATATAAATAAAAGGTGCCTTGCGCAATACCTGCAACTTTAACAATGTCGGAAATCTTGGTTTTATCGATGCCTTGTTCCCTGAACACTTGAATGGCAGCGTGGACGATTTGCTCTTTCTTAGTCAATGCGTTTCAACTCCTTTCATATATGACTGACTGTCATTCATTTTATCATAACTCAATTGAAAAAGCATGAGAAAAGTTTGCTGAAATTCCCGAGTTGCCGTTTGGAAAGGGATATAAGAGATTGGTGAGGCGTTTTCAAACTGCATAAATGTGTCATTCTAATAAAGAAGGGAAGTGCATGATGAGCCTAGTTGGATGCTCATAGACAAGCTTTAGAAGCTCAGTGAATAAATACGTTATTTTTGTCATATTCTGTCCACTAATGATCGCAAAACCTTCTTGACAAGAAAATATAAACAAGCGTATAGTAAAAGCATAGTTTTGTAGTAAGCGTTTACGTTATTTTAGAAAGCTAGGTGTAGTCATGAATCCGACGATTCAGGATGTGGCTAAAGCGGCCAAGGTATCTATTGCAACCGTTTCCAGGGTGCTTAATAATCAGCCTGGATTTTCAGAGAAAACGAAAGCACGCGTCCTTCAAGCAATTGAAGATCTTGGTTATCAGCCAAACGCGGTAGCGAGAGGGCTTGTCAATCGCAATACGGGAACGATCGGTGTATTATTTCCGAGCGTTTCAGGGTTGCTGTCAGCAGAAATTTTGTTTGGTATCGAAGCGCGTGCTCACGAGGAAGGCTACAGTGTTATTGTATGTAATACCGCTGCCAATCCAGAAAAGACGCTCAGATACATTCAAGTGTTGAGCGAAAAACGAGTTGATGGTCTTATTTTTGTGAGTGAAGAAGTGACCGAAGACTATTATAAAGCCTTTGAACGCATGGGCGTCCCGGTCGTGCTCATCTTAACTCAGTCGTATAAATATCCGCTTCCCTATGTTAAGGTCGATGACGCTCATGCCGCGTATACAGCGACCCGCCATTTAATCGAGTGTGGTCACGAAAAAGTCGGTATGCTGTCAGGCAATCCAGAGGAGTTGCTCGCCGGTGTGGGAAGAATTGAAGGTTTTAAGCGCGCTTTGCTTGAAGCAGGTTTATCGTATTCAGATTCTTACGTAGAAACGTCTACATCATTTACTTTTGAAGATGGCTTAGCCAATTTTCCTAAGCTGATGAACCGTCATCCTGATATTACTGCGATCTTTGCTGCGAGTGATGAGATCGCTGTTGGCGCTGTCTCTGCTGCATACAAACTCGGTATTTCGATTCCGAATGATGTGTCGATCATTGGGTATGATAACTTAAAGCTTGCGGAAACGTCAGTGCCACCGCTAACAACCATTTCCCAGCCATTTCAACGAATGGGCGATAAGGCGACAGAGATGGTGTTAGAAATGAAAAAAATCATGATGTAGAATCATCTATTTTACCTCATCAACTTATTATCCGTGATTCTGTGAGAAAGCTGAACTAGATAAGGGCTAACGATTCCGTTCTTATCTACGTTCAGAGAATCGTTTTTTAGGTAATCAACGTAAACGTTTACGTTATTAAAAGGAGGAATTGTATATGAGTAAGCAATGGTGGAAAGAAAGCGTTGTTTATCAAATTTACCCACGTAGCTTTAATGACAGTAATGGTGACGGTATTGGTGATATTCCAGGCATTA
Organism: Litoribacterium kuwaitense; assembly: GCF_011058155.1. Taxonomy (NCBI): domain Bacteria; kingdom Bacillati; phylum Bacillota; class Bacilli; order Caryophanales; family Bacillaceae; genus Litoribacterium; species Litoribacterium kuwaitense. The sequence continues at coordinate 43,936 of NZ_JAALFC010000021.1, forward strand.
TAGAAAAACTGGATTATTTAGCAAAATTAGGCATTGACGTTATTTGGCTTTCACCTGTGTATGATTCTCCAAATGATGATAATGGTTACGACATTCGTGATTATCACGGGATCATGGCCGAGTTCGGGACGATGGCCGATTTTGATCGTTTGCTGGATGAGGCGCATCAGCGGCAGATTAAGATCGTGATGGATTTGGTCGTCAACCACACGTCAGATGAGCATGCATGGTTTGTTGAGTCGAAATCGGCAAAAGATCATCCTAAAAGAGACTATTACATCTGGAAGGAAGGCGTTGATGGACAGCCTCCGACAAACTGGGAATCAGCTTTCAGTGGGTCGACGTGGGAATACGATGAAGCGAGTGGAGAATATTTTCTGCATATCTTTTCTAAAAAACAGCCAGACTTAAACTGGGAAAATCCAGATATGCGTAAAGATGTATACCGAATGATGAAGTGGTGGCTTGATAAAGGTATTGACGGCTTTCGGATGGACGTCATCAACTTTATCTCCAAAGACCAAAGCTATCCTGATGGTGAAGTACAGGAAGGCAAAGAATTTGGCAATGGGAGCCCTTATTATATCAATGGTCCACGGGTCCACGAATTTTTACACGAGATGAATCAAGAAGTGCTTTCGCAATATGACATTTTAACAGTTGGTGAAATGCCAGGGGCTACACCTGAGGAAGGTAAGCTGTATACGGCTGAAGATCGTCAAGAGCTCAATATGGTTTTCCATTTTGAACATATGGACCTCGGTGGCGGCGAATTAGGCAAGTGGTCGATGAATGAATGGAAGCTGACCGACCTGAAAAAGATTTTATCTAAGTGGCAATATGCGCTTGAGAATGAAGGCTGGAACAGCTTGTATTGGAATAATCACGATCAGCCAAGAGTCGTGTCGCGTTTCGGAAATGATCAGGCGTATCGTCAGAAGTCGGCGAAGATGCTTGCCACCTGCTTGCATATGATGAAAGGAACACCTTACATCTACCAAGGGGAAGAGCTTGGAATGACAAACGTCGCTTTTTCGTCTATTGACGATTACCGTGATCTTGAAATTTTAAATATGTATGATGAACGGGTTAACAAGTACGGGCATGCTATTGACGATGTCATGAGAAGCATCCATCATGTTGGTCGTGATAATGCAAGAACACCGATGCAATGGACAGCCGAAGAGCACGGTGGATTTACGTCAGGGACACCTTGGCTTCGCGTTAACCCAAATTATCCATCCATTAATGCTGAAGAAGCGCTTAAAGATCCGGAATCGATTTTTTACCATTATCAACGTCTAATTCAGTTGCGTAAAGCAAATGATGTGATCGTTTATGGTGCTTTCGATTTAGTCTTAGACGATAGTGAAGAAATTTTTGCGTATACGAGAACCTACGGAGATGAAAAGCTGCTCGTCCTTTGTAACTTTACAAATCAAGAACAGATTGCGAGCGTGCAAGGTTTTGAAAGTCTGAGTGGTTCTATTTTAATGACGAATCGTGAAGAGCAAACCACTGCTTCATCTGAGGCTTTAGGGAAGGTCACTTTAGAGCCTTACGAAGCAACTGTTTTTGTAGTGAAGTAAATGAGAGTAAACGTTTACTCGAAATAAGGAGTGAAAATGGATGAAGCGTATTGCTCAAAGTGTTGGAGCCAGCTTGGCACTTGTTTTATTCCTGGCTGGCTGCGGTGACAATGCTTCTTCTGGTGAAGAAGTACATCTTGAGCTCTTTTCAAATAAACCGGAAAGTATTGCGACATATGATGCTTTAATCGACAAATTTGAGGAAGCCAATCCAAATATCAATGTTGAATTTTATGCGCCTCCGTCTGCAGAAACTGTTCTGCGGACGAGGCTTGTCAAAGAAGACATGCCCGATATTCTGTCTATTGCCGGCAATGCTCTGTACGGTGAGCTCGCCGATGCAGAGATGTTATTGGATTATTCCGAAACAGGCTTGCTTGATCAAGTGCAGCCGAGCTATGTCGAGATGATTGATCAGCTTGTCCCAGGAAATAAGGAAGGGACATACGGTGTACCATATGCAACAAATGCGAATGCAGTGATTTATAACACGCAGCTGATGCAGGAATTAGGTCTTGATGTACCAGAAACGTGGGATGAGTTTATTGCGGCGCTTGACACAGCGAAACAAGCAGGCGTGACGCCGATCTACTTTACTTTAAGGGATGCGTGGACAGGCATGATTCCATGGAATGCAGTCGGTGGTAACTTGCAGCCAGATGATTTCGCAGCGAAGAAAAATATTGGCGAAGCAAGCTTTACCGAAGATTATCCTGAAGTGACGGAAAAAATGCTACAGCTGTTGGACTATGGCTTAAAGGACAACTTCCAATATGGATATAACGATGGGAACAATGCTTTTGCGAATGGAGAGTCACTTTTTTATCTTCAAGGAAACTGGGCGATTCCTGAAATTAAAAAAGTGAACCCAGATGTGGAGCTTGGGACATTTGCTCTTCCGGTAACGAATGATGCTGAACAAAATGAGCTCGTATCCGGCGTTGATGTGATGCTGACAACCTTAAAGGATTCGGAGCATCCAGAAGAAGCACGGAAGTTTATTGAGTTCATGCTGGAAGAGAAGAGTGCGCAGACTTATATTGAAGAACAATATGCCTTTTCCGCTTTAAAAGGAGTTACCCAGGAAGACCAAATTCTGAGCGGTCTCCAAGAAAAAATCGCGAAAAACGAGATTGCAAGCTTTCCTGATCATTATTATCCAAGTGGCATGCAGGCGCCAAACTTAATTCAAGCTTTTTTAATTGAAAAAAATCCAGACGCCTTTTTAAAGACAATGGATCGTGAATGGGATAAAGTACAAAATCGGTAAGAGGAGGAAGAAACATGAAAGCGCGTGACCGTTCCTTTTTACTTATGGCATTGCCGGCGATGCTCTTATTTTTCATATTCCACACGTATCCCGTTTTACAGGGTGTCTTCTACAGCTTTACAAACTGGCGAGGATATGGGGAATGGGATTTCGTTGGCTTGCAAAATTATTTGAACGTATTTCAAGACGGACGAGCGATGAATGCGTATTGGTTCACCATTAAATTCGCCGTCGTTTCAACGATTTTAGTTAATATTTTTAGTCTAGCGGTCGCTTAGGACTAAATGCAAATATTAAATTCCAGAAAACATTGCGGGCGGTATACTTCCTGCCCAATATTTTAAGCATTCTTATCGTCGGCTTTATTTTTAATTTCATTTTCACGCATTTTCTTCCAGAGATTATGGGTGCTTTAGGAATTGAAGCGTTGACGAGTAATATCCTCGGAAGCCCGGATACAGCGTGGGTTGGTGTCGTCATCATGACAGTTTGGCAGGCAACGGCTTTTAACACCATTTTGTATTTAGCAGGACTGCAAACGATCACTGATGATGTGTATGAAGCAGCAGATATTGATGGTGCCAACCCATGGAAGAAGTTTATAAAAATTACGTTTCCGCTGATCGCGCCTTTCTTTACGATTAATATGGTGCTGGCGATGAAAAACTTCCTCATGGCGTTCGACCAAATTGTCGCGTTGACCAATGGAGGCCCGGGACAAGCGACTGAATCCATTTCGTTGTTAATTTATAAAGGTGGCTTTGAAGGCGGAGAATTTGCTTATCAATCAGCAAATGCGGTGATTTACTTCATCATTATCGTTGTGATTTCAATTTTTCAAATCCGCGTGTTGCAAAAACGGGAGGTTGAGGCGTAATGCAGAAAGAAAGAAAAACCTGGCTCGTTACGTCCTTGCTCATTTTAGGAACCATTCTCGTTTTTATTCCTCTTTATTTGACGATTACGATCGCATTAAAGACGCCGCAGGAAATGTCAGAGCCTTTGCTTTCCCTTCCGGATGAGTGGCGTTTTCAAAACTTTATCGATGCAATCGAAATGACGGACTTCTTTAGTGCCTTGCAAAACAGTGTGTTGATTACGGTGTCTGTTGTCGCTTTGACGTTGCTTTCGAACTCATTAGTTTCTTATGCGATTGCTCGTAATATGCATAAACGTTTCTATAAATTTCTCTTTTATTATTTTGTCAGTGCGATGTTTGTACCTTTTCCGATTATTATGCTTCCGATCGTGAAACAGACGGCGATTTGGAATATCGATAATCCGATCGGTTTAACGATTCTGTATGTCGTATATGGACTTGCCTTGAACGTTTTCATCTACGTTGGGTACATTAAATCGATTCCAAAATCGTTGGAAGAAGCGGCGACGATCGACGGAGCAAGTACTTGGAAAGTGTTTTGGAAAGTGATTTTCCCTATTTTATCACCAATGAACGCGACTGTTGGTATTTTGACTTGTCTTATGGCGTGGAACGACTTTATGCTTCCGCTCGTCATTTTAAGCGATCCAGAGTTCGCGACTTTACCGCTCGTGCAATATATTTTCCAAACGGAATTTAGTACAAACTACAATTTGGCGTTTGCATCGTATTTGATGGCCTTAGCGCCAATGGTTGTTGTGTATCTCTTTGCGCAAAATGGATTATCCGCGGTGTCATGCAAGGGTCCATTAAATAAGCGTTATTTTTCATCCCCTAATGATTTGGTTGGGGGATTTTTTATGGTTATTTCGATCCTTTAATCATACGAAATTTTAGCAATCATCGTCATAACATCGTGCTCATCGATAAACTGCAGCACTTCACGTGTGTTTCGTTTATGGAATTTCTTTAAAATACTTGAGATTTGCTTTTTAATTGTTTCCAGTTCAACAGAGCGTTCGGCAGCAATTTGTTTTCGATTGCGACCTTGGCAGAGGGATTTTAGGATTTCAATTTCTGAAGGTGTCAGCGTCGCGATGACGTTAAAAATGTGTGTGAAATTCTCTTCAAAATGTTTAACTCTGGCAAATTCCTCTTTTAATTTATTGGCAATGTAAGGTCGGATCGATGACGTGTTTTGGGCGGCTTGGTCAATGGCCTCGATGACCTCTTCTTTCGCGGCAGATTTGACGACATAGTCAGAGATATTTGTTTGGTAGGCAGAAAAAATGGATTGATTGTCTATATGAATTGTCAAAATAATAATCTTTGCGTTCGGTGCGATTTGGTTAATTTCTGCGGATGCTCTAATGCCTGCCGACGCGTCTTCCATTTCGATGTCCATTAAGATAATATCCGGCTGCTTTTTCTTCGCATAGCTGACAGCTTCCGTAGCATTTTGCGCAGTGCCAATCAAGGTGAAACGAGGAACGTCACGAATGATGCGACACAGACGTCTCCGGTGCGCTTCCATGTCATCGACAACCAGTATTTTTAGCTGCTTCACGCTTACAACCCCCTTAATCTTATTTGTTACGTTGATAAGAGCGGGATAAAGATGTTAAATTGAGCACCCTCACCATATTTACTATGAAACTCAATCGTTCCGCCATGCAGCTTAATGACTTTATAGCAGTAGGATAACCCAATACCCCAGTTGGTGACTGAGGATTTAGTAGAATAGAACGGTGTAAACAGCCGCTTTTTTGCTTCATTTGAAATGCCAGAACCATTATCTGTGATGGAGATAACGCCCCATTGATGGATGCGCTTCGTCGTAACGGTAATTTCTCCTCGTTCGGCATCGACCGCTTCTTCAGCATTTTTAATGAGGTTATAGATCGTTTCCTCAAGGAGGTCTTCGTCAATATGTGCTTGTAGTTTGTTGCTGCTAAAAGCTGTCTCCATGTTGACAGCTGAATGCTTAAAGCGGTGACAAGCTTTTAACACAGGCGCGTTTAATGGCGTGACAGCCATTGATGGATGAAAGCCAGATAATTTTTCTAAAGCCGTTTCAAGACTTCGGGACGACTCAAGACATGAATGTGTAATGAGCTTCAGGCTGTACATGGCTTCAGCATCATTCTTAAGCCGCTCTTGCAGAAACTCGGCTTCGGAATGAATGGCAAGCAGATGATTTTTGATGGAGTGGGTAAACGTACGTACACCTAAAGAGGCGGTGTCAATATTCCGATGAGTCAGCACGTGAAATTCCTTATTGGAACGTTTGATCATATTATATTTGTACGCATTGTAAAACATGAATAGGAGCGCGGCCGTCGTAATCATCGGATAAAGTCGCAATTCAAGGACAGTCAAATCCGGTTGCTGGTAGTTGATAAAGTCAGGAATAAAAGTGCTTTTCACTAAATTGTCTGGTGCCCAGTAAAACATTAAAAAATAGATGAACATCAGGGGAAGCAAGCTAAATATAGTAAAGAGGGTATGGTTCCGTAAAAACCGGATATGGTAGTGCAGGACAACCTGCCGGACCAATAAAAAAATACCCGTCACCACGTAAAGTAAGTTCACCACTTTGAAAAAGATTTCACCCTTATGGATCATCGCCAAATATGTGTCCATCCGGCGGTATGAAAAGGCAGCGTCCTGTATAAAGAGGTTTATCGCCGGATCAAAAAATAAAAATTGCGCTACCGAAAGGGGAATAACGATATAAAGCAGGCGGCGTGTTTTTTTGTTTTTCAGCCATTGATTCATACAAAAGGACAAGGAAAATAAAAAAATGAACAAATAAAATAAGATGTTCCCTACATTCAACAGCCGAATAAGTGTATTCGGATCAAAATTTTGCAGAACGAGATACGTCCGTGTCCCAGGACTAAGATTGAAAAGCTCATTGATTGTTCCGTAATAGAGATTAAATTTGCTCAAATATAAAACAAAGGAAAGATAAGAAATGACGGCACTAATAAAAATACCGTATAAAAAAATAACTGAGCTTGTATTGTTGCTTTTGTAAATGAAAAGAATGAGCAGAAACACAAACAAAATATAAACGAAGGTCATCGGCATCACCTGTTCTCGTGAGATGTAAAAAAGGGGGTATAAAAGTTTACACTTATGCCGTTTTGTGAAAACCCTTACAATACAGTATATATTATTGCTATTCTGAAAAATAGGGGGGGATAAATGATGGCAAAGAAAATATCCATCGTTTATGTTGTAGCGTTATTTCTGCTGATCGGTCTTTTAAGCGGGTGCAACAGTTCAGAGAGTGAAGCAACGACAGAGGAAGAACAAACTGAAGTCAATTTAAAAGTCGCCGTCTTCCCAGCGGATGAACCGACATTTGCGAAGGCGTATGAACAGTTCAAGAAGGAATATCCGAATATTAATATCGAGTTTGAGTCGTTTCCTCAAAAGCAGTATTACGAAAAAATTCGGATGCAGCTGTCCAGCGGCATCGGCTACGATTTATTTGCCGGTCAAATTGATACGATGGTAGACACGGGGATTTTAGCGCCGTTGGATGAGTACATCAAGGAGAGCGGCATCGATGTTCTGGATTCGGCAATATGTATGAAGCCATGAAAATGGATGATGAAGTATTAGGGCTCCCTTACCGCAAATCGAACTGGATGATGTACTACAATAAGGATTTATTTGATGAAAAAGGGGTCGATTACCCGAGTGACGATATGACTTGGAGTGAATTTCGTGAGCTCGCCAAGCAAATGACGAGTGGCGAGGGTGAGGATAAAATTTACGGTGCTTATTTACAGCAATGGCCGCAAACGTGGTATATGTCGGCTGTTCAACAAGGCGCGTCCATTATTGATAAAGACTTGTCGCCGTTTAAGCAAGCTTTAGAAAACCGCATTCAATTAGAACAAGATGAATCGATCATGTCGTGGGCTGAACAAATTTCGACAGGGGCACACTATAATGCTGCTTTTCAAAAAGGAACGACAGCGCTGAGTATCATTGGTGACTGGCACGTGGCGCAGCTTCGACAAGCTGAAGCGGATGGCGACATTGCGTTCGATTGGGATGTTGTGCCAATTCCACATCCGGAAAACGTTGAGCCAAACACGTCGCTCGCCCTTCCAGTAGGGTTAATGATGAATAAAAACTCTGAGCATCAGGACGCAGCGTTTACAGCGTTACAATTTTTTACCGGTAAGGAAGGTGCGGAAATGTTTGCGGAAGACGGATATATTACTGGGTATATCGATGATGATGTGAAAGAAGCCTACCTTGGAGACGGGTCGCAGAAGCCGGAAAATCTTCATTATTTCTTAGAGACGAAAGAATATCCAGAATATCCTATGCTCCCAGGGGTGAAGAACATTGTCGTCCAGCAAATCTACAAGCAGGAAGGTGAACTGGCACTGCTTGGTGAGCAAACGGCTGACGAAGCCATTAAAAACATTGAAGAACGTGTACAAAGTGAATGGGCGAGTAAATCCGAGGAGTAGGGTAGAGCATGATTCATTTCGCTCGGACGGCAGTCTCTGGGTCTTTCCAGAGACTGCTATTTAAAGAAGATCATAGGCTTTTCAACATTATTGTAAGGAGGCGAGCCTCTTGAAAAAGACAACGTCCAATTTTACAAAAAGAAATCGTCTTACTGCTTATGCCTTCCTATTACCAAATATTTTAGGATTTCTCGTATTTATCTTCCTTCCCGTGATTGCTTCATTTTTAATGAGCTTTACGTCATGGAATGGTTTCGGTGATATTGAGTTTGTCGGCATTGATAATTATATTGGTCTTCTGAACGATGAAAATTTTAAAATTTCATTATTCAACAGCATTTTGTTTCTCTTTATTTCAGTGCCGATGACGCTATTTTTGTCGCTCGTTGCTGCTGTCGCCTTGAATCGCGGCATTCGCTTTTTAAAAGTATTTCGCACGGCGATTTTTCTTCCTTACGTGACGGCAACTGTTGCTGTGGCAGCGGTTTGGCAGCTCGTGTTTAACCCGACGATGGGGCCGATCAACGGCTTTTTAACGAGCATAGGCATCGACAATCCACCTGGTTGGCTGACATCTCCTGAGTGGGCTTTAATTTCGGTATCCATCGTCTATATTTGGCACTCGATTGGTTATTATATGGTCATTTATTTAGCCGGCTTGCAAAATATACCGAAAGATTTATATGAAGCGGCAGAGATTGATGGGGCGGGCCCTTTGGCGACGTTTTTCCACGTCACGATTCCGATGATGTCCCAAGTCATTTTCTTCACGATGATCATCGGTGTGATCAATTCCTTTAAAGTGTTTGATTTTATCTTCGTTTTAACCGATGGTGGTCCGGGGCGTTCGACGCAAGTGCTCGTGTACGATATTTACAACACAGCGTTTAAACAGTTTGAATATGGCTACGCCTCTGCGATGGCGTACGTGTTGTTTTTAATCATTTTGATCTTTACGTTCATCCAATTTAAAGGGCAGAAACGATGGAACGATTGACGACAATCAGAGCAACGCCTTTCAGCAAGTTCGAGAAGGAGTGAGTTCACGATGGCTATGAAAACAGAGCAGGTGGCCGTTCAAGTGAAGAAGACCCCAAAATTTAAACCGCAAATCATGCTTCGCTATGTCGTGATCACTGTCATATCTATATTGATGGTGCTGCCGTTTCTTTGGATGGTTTCATCTTCATTTAAACCGGAGGCAGACATCTTCGGCTTTCCAATTCAATGGATTCCGGAGAATTTTCAATGGAGCAACTACGTCGATGTGTGGACGACAATTCCCTTTCACTTATATTATTTAAATACGATTAAAATTGCGGTGTCCGCAACGGTATTATTAGTGATCACGAGTTCGCTCGCCGGTTATGCCTTTGCCAAGGTAAAGTTTCCCGAGCGGGATAAGCTGTTTTTCTTATATATTGCGACGATGATGATTCCTTACCAGGTCATGATGATTCCGCAGTTTATGCTCATGAAGGAATTAGGGCTCGTCGATTCGCACTGGTCGTTGATTTTGCTCGGAGCGTTTAATCCGTTTGGCGTGTTTTTGTTTCGGCAGTTTTTTCTTTCGATCCCTGATGAGTTACTGGAAGCGGCAAGAATTGACGGGTTGAGCGAATTTGGCATTTACTGGCGCATTATGATGCCGTTGTCAAAGCCGGCGATTGCGACGCTTGTCATTTTTTCATTTATGCATGCATGGAATGATTTTCTCGGTCCTTTGATCTATCTGACGTCTGATCATTTATATACCATTCAGCTTGGCATGCAGTTTTTTATTACTGAATACAATACGGAATATGCCTTGTTAATGGCGGCGGCTGTATCAGCTGTTATTCCAACCATTCTCGTTTATTTCTTTGCACAAGACCAGTTTGTTGAAGGCGTTGCCAGTACAGGCGTGAAAGGTTAACCGAGTGTTCATTTTGCCTTTGCCACCTCAACAATAAAGGGAGGAATTTTGTGAAGAAACACTGGATGTTTATTGCTTTGTCTGTTTTATTGCTTTGGTCTGTCGTATCGGTCAGCAATGCGGGGCATGCAAGTGCAGAAGAAGACATCCGTGTGATGAACAACAGTTTTGAAGAGGTTGAGCCACAGACAGGAGAGTGGGATGGAGAAGTGCCGCAAGACTGGATGGTGTGGAAGCCGACGGGCGATCCTGCGGTTTTTGTGACGGATGAACAAGCTTATACAGGAAGCCATGCCTTGGAAATATCAGCACTTGAAGAAGGAAGAGCGGCTGTTTCACAAGACGTGGACGTCAGCGGCGGTGCGACGTATTTATTCAGTGCTTGGATCAAAACGGAAGACGTCACAAGTACTCAGGGTGCTCGTTTAAGAGCGACGTATTATAGCGGAGGTGAGCAGCAGGAGCTGATTTATTCTGCAAAGGTAAGCGGGACAAAGGACTGGACGTATATTGAAAAAGTTTTAACACCACCAGAGCATGTCGATCGCATTAGGGTTCAGAATTTTTTGGAAAAAGGAACAGGAACGGCCTGGTTTGATGAGGTGAATTTAACGAAAATTATTCCGCTTGAAGCCGTTGAGATTGTTCAGGAAGATATGACTGTGAGGGCAGGAGAAACAGTTTCCTTACAGTGGAGCATCACGCCGGAGAACGCAACCCATCAAGAGGTGTCTTGGGTGTCATCAAGTGAAGACGTAGCTACTGTTGACAATGGGGTTGTGACAGCGAGAAAACAAGGAACAGCAATCATTTCAGTCATTTCACAACAGGGCAGTCTTTCCGATGATGTCGTCGTAACTGTGGAAGAAGACCCGAATGATGAACTCACTCCGATTGACTCCATTACGTTGCCAACCGAGCTGTTAACGATGAGAGAAGGACAGCATCGGCTCCTTGAACCAACGGTGACACCGGCTGAGGCGACAGAGGAACTTGTTTGGCGTTCAAGCCACCCGGATATAGCTTCTGTTTCAGGTGGGGTTGTGACGGCAGTAGCTTCTGGTGAGACAACGATTAGCGTGATGGCAGAAGATGGGCGCGTGCAGGCGGAAAGGGACATCCAAGTGGCTGCCTATGAGCCAGATCGCTTTGATGCATTACGCGAGAAATGGAATGAGCGTTTATTAGGGCGTGACGCTTTTGATCCAAATCATCCACGGATGGTCGACATCCTGACAAATAAAACAGAAAACGCGGAAACGTTGTGGCAAACGATGAACCGCAATGACGTCCGTGACTATTTGTGGCTTGATTTATCAAGCACGACGAATCCGAAAGACATTACGGAAAGCTACCGTAACTTGCACAGAATGGCGGAAATGTTTGTGACTGAGCGTTCGTCTTTATACCACGATCCAGAGCTACTGACCGATTTAATCTCTGGTCTTAACTGGATGTATGAACAGCGGTATAACGAGCACATTGCTCAATATGGCAACTGGTGGCATTGGGAAATTGGGGCGCCAAAATCGTTAAATGACCTCGTCTCACTTTTGTACCCGTACTTGGAGGAGGAGGCGGTTCATCGTTATTTAACAGCTGTTGATCATTTTCAGCCTGACCCGACGAAATCAGGCGCGACGACGCCAGACCGTTATCGTGAAGCATACGGCGCCAATCGTATTGACACGAGTAAGGTTGTTGCCATTCGTGGGCTGCTTGTGAAAGACGCGGATAAGCTTGCAGCTTCACGGGATGCGTTAAGTCAAGTGTTTGAGTACGTCGATGTCGGAAACGGCTTTTACGAAGACGGATCGTTTATTCAGCATGAAGACATTCCTTATACCGGATCGTATGGACTTGTGTTAATTGAAGGGTTAGAAGGACTGCTGCAATTGTTTAGTGACTCAGATTGGGAAGTGGTCGACCCGGAAGTCGCTCATGTGTACAAATGGATGACCGAAAGCTTTGAACCGTTAATATATAAAGGTTCACTGATGGATATGGTGAGGGGGAGAGCGATTTCCCGCAGCTCTCTTCAAGACCAGCAGGCAGGCTACTCTGTGACTCGTACCATTTTACGCATGTCGACATTTGCGCCTGAGCCTTATGCAACCACATATGAGCAAATGGCAAAGTATTGGATTCAACAGAGCGGCGAAGCGGCATACTTGCAGCATACTTCTCGTTTTAATGACATCGTTTTGACAACCGATTTGCTTGAAGACGATTCGATTACGCCGCGGGGGGAGTTACTTGGACACTTCACCTTTGCCAATATGGACCGTGTCGTGACGCGGAAGCCAGGCTATACGTTTGGGATTAGCATGTACTCTGATCGGACGCAAAACTACGAAGATATGAATGACGAAAACCGAAAAGGCTGGTACACGAGTGCAGGAATGACGTACTTGTACAATGGTGGTCAAAGTCAATATAGTGACGGGTTTTGGCCAACGATCGATCCATATCGCATGCCTGGTACGACAGTTGATACGATGGCACGGAGTGATGGAAGTGGTGAACACCGCTCACCGCACGCTTGGGCTGGCGGATCGACGTTAGCCGATATGTTTGGCACAGCAGGGATGGAATACAGCGGATGGGAAAGCTCGCTGACGGCGAAAAAGTCATGGTTTATGTTTGACGATGAAATTGTCGCCTTGGGCGCAGGGATTACGAGTGACGAGGAGCGGAATGTTGAAACGATTGTAGAAAATAGGCAGATCAAACGAGACGGCTCTAATCATTTAAGTGTGAACGGTGAGGTGCAGGCAGGAACCGCTTTTGAAACTGTGCAAGACAACGTTTCATACGCGTTTTTGGCAGGTGCTGACGACGGTGGGAACATCGGCTATTACTTTCCGGAAGGTGTGCAGCTACACTTGAAGAAGGAGCAGCGCGAAGGTGCATGGCAGGATATTAATTATACACAGCCCGGTGATTTGCTCACCCGGTCGTATGCGACGATGTGGATCGATCACGACGTGAAGCCAAGTGATGATCAGTATGCTTACGTTTTATTACCAAACCGGTCGGAGCAGGAAGTTGCCGACTATGCAGCGAATCCTGATATAGAAGTGTTGCGCAATGATTCTGCCGTCCAAGCGGTTCGTGATCAAGAGCTTGGCGTCGTTGGGGCGAACTTTTGGAATGATGAAAAGCAAACCGTTGGCTCGCTGACGGCGTACGATCAAGCTTCGGTCACCATGAAGAAAACGCCAAACACCATTGAGCTGGCGGTTGCTGATCCGACGATGAACAACGATGGCTTCATTGAGTTAGAGATTTCCGAAAAGGTGTTCGACGTCATTGCGGCCGATGAACGCGTCGAGGTCGTGCAGACGAAGCCTTTCGTCCGTTTGCAAGTTGATGTAAGCGATGCCAAGGGTTCGTCCGTTGCGGTCACGCTGAGCACTGATGCAAATGCAACGAAGCATGCCAGTCTTTTTACTGTTTCATCTGAAGTCGGAGGAGGACAATGGCAAGCAGGCGAGGCGATGACAGCTGACATTTCCGTCACGAGTGAAAAGAATGCACAGCCAGCGACATTGACTTTTGCTTACTACGATTGGAAAGGACAGTTGCAAAAACAGGTGAACAAAGACATTCAATTGAAAAAAGGCGACTCCAAATCGTATGACTTATCATTAACATTGCCAAATGAAGTCATCGGCGGAACACTCCGCATCTTCGTTTGGAAAGGAAAAGACATTGGAGGGAACGGCTACAAACGTTTATCAAACGTCGTTATTCACGAATCTGATAATTAGAGGAGAGGAAAAGATGGCGAAACGACCAAACATCATCTATTTATTTGCCGATCAGTGGCGAAGGCAAGCCGTTGGATACGCCAACGAAGATCCTGTCATGACGCCGAATATCGACCAATTCGCCGCAGACAGCACTGTATTTACTGACGCCGTTACATGCGCACCGATCTGTTCACCGCATCGGGCATCGCTTCTGACAGGAAAATATCCTTTAAGCACAGGGGTTTATACAAACTGTAAAGAAGGCCTTGAAGTCATGCTGCAGCAGAGGAATGCTGTATGAGTGACGTATTAAAAGATGCTGGCTATCAAACAGGATATATCGGAAAATGGCACTTAGATTTATCAGAGAAGAATTTGTCTGAATCGCCTGAATCAGGAGCGGATGGATGGGATGCGTTTACGCCACCGGGACCAAAGCGACACGGCTTTGACTTTTGGTATTCTTACGGCGCTTGGGACCAACATTTATCTCCCCATTATTGGCAGGATACACCTGAAAAAATGAAAGTCAACCAGTGGTCAGTCGAGCACGAGACCGATGTGGCGCTTGATTTTATTAAGCGAAGAAATCCAGAGGAACCGTTTGCGTTGTTCGTGTCATGGAATCCACCGCACACGCCTTATGAGCAAGTCCCAGAGAAGTATAAGGAAATGTATGAAAATTTAAACGAACCCTTTAGAGAGAATGTGAATGCAGATACTTTTAAAGTGCATACAGGAGAGGAAATACGAGGTGGACTTGAGGAATTAGCTGAAAAGCGGAAGAACTATTTTGCGGCTGTGACCGGGATTGATGAAAACTTCGGACGGATTTTGGCAGCATTGAAAGAAGAGCAATTAGAGGAAGATACGATTGTCGTGTTGACTGCCGATCATGGGGAATTGATGGGCTCGCATGGACTGATGACGAAGCACGTCTGGTATGAGGAGTCGATTGGCGTTCCGTTTGCGATTCGCTGGCCAGGTCAGGTTGTTCCACAGACGACTGACGCCCTTTTAAATACGGTCGACATTATGCCGACGTTGCTTCAGATGGCAGGGCTACATGTTCCTGACACGGTCGAAGGCATTGACTTAACGCCAGTGTTGAAGGGGGAGGATGACGAGCAAGAGGCGGTGTTTTTATGTGCTTATCCAGGCAGAGTGCCAGCGATAGAGAAGTTTGAGAAGGCGCAGTTGGACCATTTAGCGTACGGCTGGCGTGCCGTCCGGACGAAGAACCACCTGTACGCAGTTCATCGCGGCTATGTGCCAGGCGAGCCGACCGTTCGCCTTTTACATGATCTAAAAAACGACCCGTATCAATTACAGCCAGTGGAAATCAGTGATGCTACAAGTGAGGAAACAGCCAAAGCGCTTGAAGATCAGCTGCTTCACTGGCTCACTGAACAAAATGACCCGATCCGCCATGAACTTAGAAATGTAAAGGCTTAACAGAAAAAGGAACCTGACACTGAATGGATAGGTGTCAGGTTCAGCTTGTTAACAACCGTCGTCTCTGTCGTTGCTTGACTCGCTCTTGAACGCTATGACAAACATTCTCAAATGGCGCTGAATGGTTTGAGAAGTGCTGAACGCCATCTGAACAAGAGTGTATACGAGGCTTGGAAAAAACTTGTTGGCAATCCAAAAAAAAGACCAACTAGAGCGGTTTAGTCGAGGATGGTTGCTTCCATCTTAATATCATTGCTGGGACTTTCTGCTCTATTATGAATGAGGAAATAATACGAGCCATCCTCAGGAATGGTAATGACATCGTGTTGGTCCAAGACGGGTTTGTCATCAAACCTTTGATCGGAATATTCCAGCATCCGCACTTCCAAGTCTCCACCAGTAAAATGATAATCGACCTCGACCCGATCTCCTGATTTAAGCGCATAGCCGCCAAAATTGTTATATTCGCCAGGCTGAATGTTCTCGTAGTGGTTAAAATATGTGCCATTTGAGGGGGTTTCTACGGCTAAATTCGATTCGTTTGCATAGAGGTTCGGTCCATTGTCCTCAGAAGACATGGCGTTTGTAGCAAAGACCGTCGCTGTCCCTAAGATGAGCACAAGAACGAGTATGAAGCGTATAAGTGAAAATTCTTTCATCTTCATCACTGACATCATCCTTTTTTAAAAATAGTAACAATAAAAACTTGTTCTATCAATTGATATAGAATCTATCATCGATGTATCTGTCCATTATATACGCTCTATCTCATCACCCGCATGTCTTGAACTAAGCCCCGTCAAGTAGACAGTGGAAATAACAAAATCGTTTAGTAGACTTAAGTCCAATCCCTTTTTATCGTATCTGAAAGCGTTTATTCGTCGAAGAAGTAAATGTTTATCTATTGCTTGAGGCGGCTAACTCTTTATTAAATGTTTGAAAAAATGAAATATGAATTGTGATTAAAGGTGACTTGAGTGGATGTCAATTACAGTTCCATAGTAGATAGGAGGTTGATGAAAAATGAAGAACCTGCTGAAAAAAAAGCCAGTGCTTGCCGCGTCCGCGTTCAGTGTGTTCATCCTCACGATCACTACGGTGTCCGTCGTTTCTTCGAATGCAAACATTGGGCTAATAGTTGACGGAAAAGAAGTGACACCAGATGTCACCCCGCAGATTATCGATGGCCGGGTCATGGTCCCTGTAAGATGGGTGAGCGAAGCTTTTGATACAGAGGTGGAATGGGATGAAGATCATCGCAATGTCATTATTCATCAAAATGAAGGCCCTTATGAAGCCACGACTCTCGAAGAAAAGTTACAGCAAGACTTGCCAGCGCCTTCAGAAGACATTCGTTTTGAGGACGCCAGTGATGAAGAGATTACTGCTTACTTAGAGGAAGCAGGGGACTGGCTGCTGAAATCGATCTTTGCCGCCTCGCCCACGTCTGGGGAGGATAAGGCGGAGCAGGAAAAGCAAGCAATCTTTGCCCATCTGAGCCCATTATTCACAGAGGATGTCATCGCTGATTATTTTCACCGTGGATACAAAAAAGAACATGCTATGTATATCAAGCAGGGTGTTGATATTCAAAGACTTGCAGACTATTATGATCAGCATGAAGTCAATGTAACGAAGGTCGAGGAAGGTGTCGTTGGCATTGAGGTAAAAGCCACGCTGACCGCTGAAGGCATCGTTTTAACACACCAATCCACCGTGCGTTATGATGAGCATGGTTTCGTGTTTGAGTCGTTTAACGCCTCTAGAAATTAATGTCTGTACGCCAGTCATATTTACGCGACATGAGAATGGCATGGTCTATGCTTCCACCGTTTTGAATATAGGTAAGTAAAAGCGGATGGGGGAATAGACGTGCAATATTATTATGGAAATCAAATGCCACTGCGTGTATTAGATGAAGCAGAGTTTTGGAAGCATCAAGAAGAAGAGCATACGGTCGTCATTCGAGAATTGGTCACTGATCTTGAAGAGCCTTATGTTGAAGCCTTAGAAGAATGGGAAAAAGCATTTGCGAAAACACATCAACGAACAGTTCGTTTTATTGAAACGGTCAATCGTTCTAAAGGACAAGTCTCACCGGCACTTTATCAAGACATCATGCAGCTGATCTCTTTTTGCTTGAAACAAAGTGAACAGTTTATTCGGTTTTGCCGCCAATTGCTAGAGCAAAGCGAACCGATTCGGATCAATCCAACCGCCAAAGTCGTTATGAACCATATCATTGCGGAATCGGAGTACTTTATCGGTGTGGCGCAGACGATTTTGTATGCGTCGTGAGTGTTGGCAGACGGTAATGAAAATTTGGCTCTGCAATTCGGTAAGGAAGCGCTCGAAGAAATGGTATGAAGGCTTGCATCCATTTGATTGAGAAATGTTTTTTACGAGAAAGAGAACGATCAAAGCAAATCGTCGTTGTCGACAATGAAAGTATTTAAAAAGGATAGATAAGGACAGGTATTCATCCTGTTTATCTATCCTTTTGATCATGTGGTTATTTTCCGCTGTGGATGGTTCGGAAAACAGTGTTATTTGTCATACACCTTATCCGTGTCGACATCCAGATCCTGCTTTTGATACACACGCATTTCCTGTTTTTCGGCAGGGGTATCGCCGAAGTCTTTAATCATCCACTTGAGCCATCCGAAAATCATAATGATCATTATGACAATGACTGGTACACCGGTAATGATGGCACTCGTTTTAATCGTATTAAGGTCAGCGCCAATGAAAATCATTGTGAGTGGTACGACGGCAAGCATGACGCACCAAAAGAGGCGGTGCAATGGATGAGGCTCTTCATTTTCCTTTAGACCCGGTGTTGCTGTCGAAGCCATTGTGAATGCCGCACCATCAAGGGTTGAGGCAAGAAAGAGCAAGGAAGTGACAGAAAATAGAACCATAAACACGCTGCCCAATGGCAAAGTATTCATCACTTCAACAATGGCATTCATATCATCTCCAGCACCGAGCATACCAACGACATCGACCATCCCATTGAGCTGTCGATCAATAGAAAGGCTTGAGATCACACCGAAAAAGAAGAAACAGCCAAGGCTACCACTAATTAACGTATTGCCGATGACCGAGCGCAGTGTTCGCCCTTTGGAGACCTTTGCAATAAATATTCCTGTAAAGGGGGCATACGTAATCCAATAGAGCCAATAAAAAATCGTCCAAGTTTCAGAAAAACCAGATTGTCCAACAGGATCAGTAAATAAGCTCATCTGAATAAAATTTTGCATCATCAATCCGAGTGAGTTCGTGCTATTTGAAATAATAAATAGTCCAGGTCCGAGTAAAAGGATTCCGACACAAAAGACAAGGGCTAATTTAATGGTTAAGTTTGAAATCATGGCCATGCCTTTTTTAAGCCAATGTAAGAGCTAAAAGAATACACGATTGAAATGAGAACAATTAAGATAATGTTCATCGTAAACGAAGGCTCAACGCCGATAACAACACTTATGATATGAGAAACGAGCGGTACAGAAAGCCCTAATGTGATACTCAGTCCGCCAAAACAGATAAATATAAAGATGATATCAATCAGACGGCCGATCAATCCATTTTGCTTAATACCTGTGATTGAGCTCACCATCGCACTTAAGCTCAAGCCTTTATTTT
>NZ_JAALFC010000022.1 GCF_011058155.1 Litoribacterium kuwaitense
TTTTTTTCAAACACTACAGGAAAGGGTCTGTGGTGTTTTTTTATTTTCTGATAAAGGAGCGGAACGGTAGATGACGAAGGCACAGATTGGTGTCAAGCTTGCTACGGGTGAAGATGCAGAAGCATTGCTAGCATTGGAGGTTAGAAATCGGGAGTTCTTCCAAGGGTTTGCTGGGAAAAGACAAGCGTCTTCTTATACGCTTGCTGGGCAACAAAACAGAGTAGAAAAGGCAGTCGATGAAGCTGAAAAAGACGAAGGCTACTTGTTTCTCATTCGCTTGCAAGAGACGAAGGAAGTTATCGGTGAAGTTGCATTAACGGAGGTGCAGCGGGGGCCATTGCAAAGTTGTTGGATCGGTTATTTCCTCGACCAAGCGCACAATGGCAAAGGCTATATGACCGAAGCAGTTCGACAGGTTGTGGAAGTCGCCTTTCAAACCTTGCAATTTCACCGGATTGAAGCTGGGGTGATGCCTCACAACCTCGCCTCAATGAAAGTTCTCTTGAAAGCAGGTTTTCATAAGGAAGGGATTGCGCGGCAAAATGTTTGTATTAATGGAGAGTGGAAAGACCATCAGACGCTCGCCATCATTAATGAGCCGAAGGAATTACGAGACGAGGCGAAGAAGCCGATGGTCGAATCTAACTTTAAATTGATTCCAGCGGATACACTGGTATTTTTACTGTCTGGGCAAGCCGGAACAGATGCAAACGGTGAGGTGCCGGAGGGTGTAGAAGCACAGCTAGTCAATGCTTTAATGAACAGTAAAGAAATACTGACGAGCGAGAATGCCTCAATGAACCACATCCTAAAGGTGAATATTTGGGCAACAGAGCGATTGGACAAAGCAGTTTTTCAAAGACATTGGCAAAGTTTTTATGAGGACAGCCCACCAGCCATGACATTAGGCTACGTATCTGAACTAGCGGATTCAGCAACAAAAGTTGAGATTGAAGTATGGGCTGCTCGGTAAGCAGAGTAACGAATACGGAAACTGAGGGCGGGAAACGATTTTCGCCCTCGCTTCTACGAAGCTGTTATGCTAGCTGAGCGTAACCTCAGGTGAACATAAAGTTATTTAATGCTGCTCTGTTTTTTAAATTATGCTCAGAATCTCTCACTGATCTTAGCCAGACTAGGTGGAAGGTGAGCGCAGGCACGGAAAAAATTATTTTATGAGAGGATAGGCAAGACTTGGAAGGGTGAACGCGAGCATTAATTGACCAAGGTGAAACAAGCCGTTTTCAGCGAACTTTCTTCCTTGGCAAATGATTGCAGGGTGTAAAAACTATTTGACAACAGAAGTGTGCTTGTTTATGATTGGAGTGTAAAATACTTTTGACAGAAGCGTTCTTTGCATCGTGAAGAACTTTGCGGGCAATGAGCTTTTCGCTGTGATGTAGGTAATCCATATACGTTTTTCCTCTTCAAGAGAAAGAATATTGAGAATAAATAAAAGGTCGCTAGTAGAAATAACTGATAGGCCATAAAGGAGGGTCTAAGATGGGCATCATACTATCATATCTCATTATTCCTATAATTTGGATGGTGATCGTTGGTTGGTTCACGGGTAATAAAGGTCTCCTTTTTAAATCTTATCAGCCAGATGATGATGAACGAAAGCAATTGATTAAACAAAAAGCGATTGTTCAAAGCTGGTCTACCTTGCTTTTGGTCCTTCTGTTAAATACCGTTTTAAAATTATTAAATATAGGGACTACTATGGAAGGGCAGATCTATCCGGAACTTTTCTATGTCGTTATTTTACTTGGAAGTTATGTCGTATTTTACCTAGTCAACTTTAGAAAAATGAGTGGTTAATTAAGGAGGCACAATGTGAAAAAAATAACAAAAACACAGATTGTCACCATTATTTTTATTTTGGGTTATATCATCTGGGAAATTTATGTTAGAGAATGGGCGAGCACGGTATCTGGACCAATCATTCGCGTAGATTTAGTCATCATTTATCCGATTCTTTTACTGATGGTTTTCTTATCTATTGTTCAGCTTGTGAAGAGACTCAATCGTTAGTTTAAAAGAACAACACGTTCAATTGTGTGCAGGTCCAATTGGGCGTGTTTTTTTCGTATAAGCCCATCTTTGGTCATGAAGTTGCTGAGATATAATAGTTTTTTGAACCAATTAACGAAAACTTAGAGGAATCGATAAAGATATGACGAAATACAGGAAACGTAACGTTAGGTGTTCTTATAGAAGGGGAAATCAAAAACACCTAGGAGGTTCAAGAGTGAAGAAATCAAACTGGAGCCGCATCATGTCTGTTGTTTCCCTGTCTCTCGTATTATTGTTATGTTTTGCTGGTGTCAATCAAGTGTCTGCTAAGGGGGGCCCCCCACACGTGCCTAAAGGAAAAATATTAAATGTAAAGGTTATGTCCTATAATGTTCACCATGCTGTCGGTGAGGATGGTGTTTTAGACATGGATCGGATTGCAGATGTCATCCGACAATCGGGTGCGGAGATCATCGGTTTACAAGAAGTGGACAGACATTGGTCCGAACGAAGCGATTTTGTCGACCAAGCAAAGGCGCTGGCAGATGCTCTAGGCATGCATTATGTGTTTGGTGCAAATCTTGATTTTGATCCTTTAGCGGAAGGAGACGAAAGACGGCAGTACGGAACGGCGATCTTGAGCACATATCCAATCCTTGATTCCGAAAATGTATTGCTCAACAGTAACGGTGAGCAGCGTGGGCTGTTACGGACTAAAATCAATATTCGCGGCGAGCACATCCAATTTTACAACACGCATCTCGGTTTAAGTACCGAAGAGCGTGAGCGTCAAACGGCTGAGATTATGCAAACCAGTCAAACTTTTTCCGGACCTTCGATCATTGTTGGTGATTTTAACGCCGAGCCAGATGATGTTGAATTGGACAATATCACAGCAGAGTATGAAGACGCATTTGCGGACAACAATGAAGCGTATACGTATTCTGCCGCAAATCCAACCACTCGGATTGACTATATTTTTCATTCGGATGAACTGAACTTGCAAGGTGCTGAAGTGATTGATACGTTAGCTTCGGATCACTTGCCCATTGTTGCGGAGTTCGAATGGAAACGAAAGCACCCGCATGCTAAGTAAAGTAAGTAGGACAATAACATAGATATGAGGAAATACAGGCTCCTTCTTTCTTTGAAGGGGCCTTCATGTGTTGACGATGGAGGTCATTGGTTATAGTTTTAGATCAATTGTAGTCGAATGATTTGAACTTTAACGTAGCAGTGGTGTTGTTGGTGGCGTTAATCATAAAATGAGGAGCTTGTCATGTCATATAAAGAATGGATCAGCGCGATTGCTATTTTGATTACAATTGTCGGCTTTTTTCCTTATATTCGTTCAATTATACGAGGTGTGGGAAAACCGCATGTGTTTTCATGGGTCATCTGGGGAATCGCGACATTGGTCGTCTTTGCTGCCCAGCTAGAGGATGAAGGTGGGGCAGGCGCTTGGCCAATCGGAGTGTCGGGGGCGATCACTTTGTATGTCGCTATGCTGGCATATCTTAAAAGGGCTGAAATTACCGTTGTGCGCATGGATTGGATGTTTCTATGTCTTGCACTTGCGTCCATTCCCCTCTGGTATGTGACATCGGACCCTTTGATTGCAGTGATCATCGTTTCAACGATGGAAGTTCTAGGCTTTGGCCCGACGCTTCGGAAATCGTATAGTGATCCATTCGGCGAAAATTTGACATTCTTCATTCTGTTCTTCGTCCGAAATGTCCTCGCGATCGTAGCGTTAGAAAACTTTTCGCTGACGACACTCTTGTTTCCCGTTGTCGCCTCCGGTGCTTGTCTCGTATTGTTGAGCGTCATTATCACGCGGCGGCGTATGGTTTCTTGATTCTCTAGAGGTGGGTCGAAGGAAAATTGAGAGGTGGGAAAATAATCCATCTAGGGTATCGTTGCTATGATGTTGTCGGAAATGAGAAGTGGCTGAGGAAAATAGTCAAACATGCAGCGCCATATTTTTCCCAAAGTTATGATAAGATGGAAGCAACAGATGATCCGAACATAACGATTTGTTTCTTTCTGCAGTGAACCGATTTTTGACCTAGAGCGCTGAAAGCCATGGCGCTCTAAGGACACAAGCTAGATTAGAAAAATTATAAATACACGACTGAAGGTTCACTGCAAAATGAAAAAGATTGTTTCAACGCCCATCTCCGCTGAGCCTTACAGCGAGAAGGGATTTCGTCGGGGGGAAATGAAGGGTTTTATCTGAACGTAGTGGGTTATAAAGAGTGACACGGATTCATAATGATCAAGGGGCGCTTAAACGGTTTTATCTGAACGTAGTGGGTTATAAAGTGATACTGGTAACCCGGGTAGCTCTGCTAGAGCCAATGTTTTATCTGAACGTAGTGGGTTATAAAGTTGTACAAGTAAATGGCGATGAGGCGACTGTGAAAAGTTTTATCTGAACGTAGTGGGTTATAAAGAGTTATACAGTCATGAGGATTTGATATTCAACAACAAGGTTTTATCTGAACGTAGTGGGTTATAAAGCCGTCATAGGCGACTTATCGTTTTCGTTATTTACAAGTGTTTTATCTGAACGTAGTGGGTTATAAAGCCGGCTTCGTTACGATAGGCGAAATGATATTACACGCGAGTTTTATCTGAACGTAGTGGGTTATAAAGTAGTAGGACTGAGGTTCTGTGCGATCTCGGAACACAGTTTTATCTGAACGTAGTGGGTTATAAAGCGGTCTACTATATCCTCAAGAAGTCCTTCTAGTTCGTTTTATCTGAACGTAGTGGGTTATAAAGCCTATTTTTAAGGCAGTGTTTAGTCACTGCCTTTGTGTTTTATCTGAACGTAGTGGGTTATAAAGGATAACGAGCCTCCTGCATCGTACTGGGGTCATTATCGTTTTATCTGAACGTAGTGGGTTATAAAGTTGGATACATAGACGCTCAGATCATCGATGGAAATGGTTTTATCTGAACGTAGTGGGTTATAAAGGGTAATTTCTTCGAGGATTGTTCTTCCCTACAGGTTTTATCTGAACGTAGTGGGTTATAAAGAAAGCTCAGGATTTTCGTAAATGTTTCCAACGATCTCGGTTTTATCTGAACGTAGTGGGTTATAAAGCTTGGACATCATGCTCAATCCCGACGAAGATAATCTGTTTTATCTGAACGTAGTGGGTTATAAAGACAAGCGCTAGTGTCCGTCCTGCTGCTACGAGTCATGTTTTATCTGAACGTAGTGGGTTATAAAGAGTTGTTCGACATTCGTGTTTGCGCTAGATGCGGCTGTTTTATCTGAACGTAGTGGGTTATAAAGGAGGTACAAAGCAAACACCTCGATATGACGCTAAAAGTTTTATCTGAACGTAGTGGGTTATAAAGTTAGTGTCAGTAGTTGTCACTAATGAATTAATATCTGTTTTATCTGAACGTAGTGGGTTATAAAGACTGATTTTCCAATATTACCAATCACTTCTGATTCAGTTTTATCTGAACGTAGTGGGTTATAAAGAATCGATATGCCTCGACGTTTATCCCTAGCGAGTGGTTTTATCTGAACGTAGTGGGTTATAAAGTAGATTCAGGATCAGCTAGCTCTTACGAGTTAAGGGTTTTATCTGAACGTAGTGGGTTATAAAGTTTTCTGTAAGGTACGAGAAAGTGTACCTTTTTTGGTTTTATCTGAACGTAGTGGGTTATAAAGGTAGGCAGGTCGAAAAATGGGTTTTTCGACAGGACAGTTTTATCTGAACGTAGTGGGTTATAAAGCATAGTTGCCTGCGCCGGTGTCTTGGCGTTCGATGCGTTTTATCTGAACGTAGTGGGTTATAAAGTCGAAATACTGGGCAAACCAAGAAAAATCTTGTTTTTGTTTTATCTGAACGTAGTGGGTTATAAAGTCATGGTCAAAAACTTTGACCGTAGCAAAGACGGCGGTTTTATCTGAACGTAGTGGGTTATAAAGTGTCACAAGCGGATTTTCGAAAATCGAAAATCAAGGTTTTATCTGAACGTAGTGGGTTATAAAGTCAGACGGGACAACTACGCCGTCAGCGCCTGCCTCGGTTTTATCTGAACGTAGTGGGTTATAAAGCAATTTTCACATACTCTTCCCCGTCTTTGTTTACCCGTTTTATCTGAACGTAGTGGGTTATAAAGCAGATTCGATCAAACGCTCCTTCGCCTTCTGACGCGTTTTATCAGAACGTAGTGGGTTAAAAAGTATGTCGATATTTACGAACTTGTTGTATTCCTTGATGTTTTATCTGAACGTAGTGGATTATAAAGACATAAATGGACACAACGGGGGAACATCAAAAAAAACAACGACGTCTTTCGTATAAGAAAGGCGTCGTTTGCATTTTCTAAACATGTCACATCATATGTAGATGGGGTCAGGCTTTATGGTCTCCCGTCCATGACCTTCATGAATTCCCTCAATGGCTTTATTCCCGTTAATAAATAGAAGCCTGCTGATGTGAATGCAGCTTCGTGAAGAGTCCGTCTTTGATGGAGAGCAGTTCTTCATGAGTGCCATCTTCGGCAATACCGCTTTCGTTAACAACGAGAATGCGATCGGCGTTGCGGATTGTTGCTAAACGGTGAGCGATGACGAGTGTCGTGCGATCTTTCGCTAGCTCGGTGAGTGCGTCTTGAATCAGTGCCTCGGTTTCTGTGTCGAGTGCGGAAGTGGCTTCATCTAAGATCAGAATGCGCGGGTTTTTCAGAAACATTCGGGCAATAGAAAGGCGTTGTTTTTGCCCGCCTGACAGCTTCAGCCCTCTTTCACCGATTTGTGTATCGTAGCCTTCGGGTAATGAAGCGATCAGGTCGGTGAGGTGAGCGCGTTTGGCCGCGTATTCAATTTCTTCCTGCGTCGCGTCTAAATGGCCGTAGGCGATGTTTTCTCTTAATGTTCCCGTAAATAGGAAGACATCCTGTTGAACGATCCCGATATTGGCGCGTAACGATTCTTTCGTCATATCCCGGATGTCGATGCCATCAATCGTGATGGCGCCATGATTGACATCATAGAAACGCGGGATCAACGAGCAGATGGTCGTTTTTCCTGCACCGGAGGGTCCGACGAGCGCAACGGTTTGCCCAGATTGGATTGAAAAGCTTAAATTGTTAATGATGCTTCGGTCGTCTTCGTAGCCGAACGTCACTTCGTCAAAGGCGATATTCCCTTGTAAATCGTTGACATGAATGGCGTCCGGATGATTTTCAATATCAGGGTGTTGGTCCATCAGCTCTGTAAAGCGTTTGAAGCCGGCCATTCCCTTTGGATAGAGTTCAAGCAGGGCACTGATTTTATCGATTGGCTTAAACAGGATGTTGATATAAAGGATAAAAGCGACCAATTCCCCGTACGTGAGCTGTCCTGAAAAGCTTAACCAGGCGCCATACACTAAAATAAATAATGTCATCAACCGCGTCGTCATGTAAATACCTGATAAATTATAGCTCATCACCTTGTAGGCTTGGAGCTTGGAAGCACGGAAGATTAAATTGTTTTTGTTAAAGCGTTTCTTTTCGTACTCTTCATTCGTAAAGGACTGAACGACACGTACGCCTGAGATGCTGTCCTCGACACGCGCATTAACGTCGGCAATATTGCCATACATTTTCGTCCATGCCTTGTTCATTTTGATATTTGAATAAGAAATGAGCCAGACGAGAAACGGGACGACAATAATGGCAATGAGGGCAAGCTTTACATTGATTGTCATCATGATCCAAAATGCGCCGATGAAGGTCATGACAGCGATGAACAAATCTTCGGGACCGTGGTGGGCGAGCTCTCCGATATCCATCAAGTCATTGGTGACACGGCTCATAATATGTCCGGTTTTCGTGTTGTCAAAGAAACGAAATGATTGGCGTTGGACGTGGTAAAATAGATCCCTCCTGAGATCTGTTTCAATATTGATGCCAAGCTTATGGCCCCAGTAATTCACGACAAATTGCATGATGGAACTCATCAAATATAGTGTGAGCAGTCCAGCACTGACAGCGAGAATGGTCTGCCAATCGCCGTTAGGCAGAAGGCTGTCAATAAACCAGGAAACCGCTAAGGGAAAGCCGAGCTCTAATAGCCCAACGAAAACAGCACAAATAAAATCAATATAAAATAGCTTTCGATGGGGGCGATAATAGCTGAAGAAACGTTTGATCATGTAAGCACCTCCTTTGGAAATGATTGAGAACCATTTTCATTATATAGAAATGTGCTCGGTTTTGCATTATAATTAACGCTAAATTAATTAAGTTACTAACTTATATAATAAAGGGGTTTTTAAAATGGACCCAGTTGCTGAAAAATTATCTGTATCAATTCGGCGTTTTCAGCGCAAGACATATGATTTGAAAGGCGCGCTTGGGGAGCATAATATCAATGAAGCGCGAGTGCTCCACATCCTGGCGAAGCGTGGACAGGACGATCTTCGGGTGTCAGAGCTTAGTGACATCATGCGGGTGACGTCACCCTTTATTACCCAGCTGCTTCAGCGTTTGGAGGAGCAGGGGTTTATTGTGAAGCATCGATCACCTAAGGATCGCCGTGTCGTCATGATTTCGCTCACCGATGCTGGTGAGAAGAAAGCGGAAAGCATTCAAATTGTAATGAGTCAGTTTTTTGAGGGACTCGTCGATCATCTTGGTCAGGAAGAAAGCCTACAACTGGCATCCTTGCTCGATCAAGCTTTTGAGTATGTGGAAGGTCATATTAAACGGCAAGGAGGAAATCATACGTGAGGTCGTTGTATCCCTATTTGAAACCTTATCGTCTCCAAGTTTTTCTCGTCATGCTTTTAACATTGGCAGGCATTATGCTTGAGCTCTATTTACCGACGCTGATGGCAGATGTCGTTGATGTCGGTATTGTCAATCAAGATGTTGACTATATTTTGCGAACAGGTGGCTTAATGCTCCTTTGTTCTGTTTTGGCGGTCGTGATGACCATTACTGTGACCTTCATTTCCTCACGTGTCGCGCAAAAGTTTGGTCGTGACGTGCGTCGCGGTCTTTTCGTGCACGTTGAGCAATTTTCGATGCAGGAGTTTGAACGTGTCGGTCCAGCCACGCTTATTACAAGGTCAACGAATGATGTGAAGCAAGTACAGGACGTGTTAAACATGCTGTTGCGGATGATGACACGCGCACCATTTATGCTCATTGGCGGGATTATTTTAGCGGTGTCCAGGGACGCGCAGCTGTCACTTATCTTTTTAACGGCATTGCCTATTTTAGCAGGTCTTATTTTTCTTATTTCTAAAAAGGCCATTCCGTTATTTAAATCGATGCAAAAAAAGACAGACCGCCTTAATTTACTGTTGCGTGAGACGCTGATCGGGACACGTGTTGTTCGGGCATTTAACCGCGTTCCTTTTGAGAAGAAACGTTTTAATGAAGCGAACGAAGCGTTTCGTGATACTGGGATTCGTGTCGGACAAATTTTAGCGTTTATGTTTCCGACGATGATGATTGTTATGAACTTTACAAGTGTCGCCATCATTTGGTTTGGCGCGCTGCGCGTTGATGCTGGAACGATGCAGATTGGTAATCTCATGGCATTTATGCAATATGGAATGATGATTTTATTTTCGTTAGTCATGATGTCGATGGCTTTTGTTATGATTCCGAGAGCGCAAGTGTCTGCGCGCAGGATTTATGAGGTGCTCGATCAAGTTCCGTCGATTACTGATATCCAAAACAGTGACGTTCCTTCAAAGCAAGGTGTTTTAGAATTTAAACAAGTCACTTTCCGCTATCCAGGGGCGGAGCGTCCGGCGGTTAAAGATGTATCATTTTCCGTTCGACCTGGTGAAACGACGGCGATTATTGGCAGTACTGGTTCAGGTAAAACGACGCTGCTTCAGCTCATTCCTCGTTTTTATGATGTAGAACATGGCGAGGTGGTCGTCGATGGCGTGAATGTAAAAAATTGGCCGCAAAAAGAGCTGCGCCAGAGACTTGGGTATGTACCGCAGAAGGCGTCTCTTTTTACTGGAACGGTCGCAGAAAACATCCGTTTCGGCGATGAAGCCATTCGTGATGAAACAATAAAGGAGGCGCTGGAGATTGCGCAAGCGTCGTCGTTTATAGAGGAGCGAGAAGACGGTATACATTCCATGATTTCACAAGCAGGTGCGAACTTGTCGGGTGGACAAAAGCAGCGCCTGTCTATTGCGCGCGCGTTGGCAAGAAAGCCTGCCTTTTATCTGTTTGACGATAGCTTCTCTGCGCTCGACTATCAGACGGATGCGAAGCTGCGCCAGGAGTTAAAGGAAAGAACAGAGAATGCTGCGATTTTGATCGTGGCCCAGCGTGTAAGTACGGTCGTACAGGCTGATCAGATTATTGTATTGGATGAAGGAAAGGTCGTTGGTATTGGCACGCATTCGGAGCTGCTCCGCGATAGTTCTGTTTATCAGGAAATCGTCAATTCACAAAAGGCTGAGGAGGTGGGCGCATGAAGGAGAATGAGCGAAGAGGAGGCTCTAGGCCAATGGGAGGACATCCAGGCGGGGCTGCGATGAGGCCTGTGGAGAAGCCGACAGAGTTCAAAAAAACGTTGAAGCGAATGGCTGGGTATTTAAAGCCGTTTCGTTTCCTTCTCACCCTTGTTGCCATCGCGTCGTTGCTCGGAACGCTGTTTAACGTCATCAGTCCGAAGCTTCTCGGTTTGGCGACGACCTCATTGTTTGACAGTTTTACGCGAGGGATCGGCGTGGACTTTTCCTTTATTGGTCAGCTCCTCCTCTTATTGCTTGGCTTATATACGGTGTCGTCACTGTTTTTATGGGTGCAGCAATATGTGATGGCTAGCATTTCGCAACGAACCGTAGCGAGTCTCCGTAAAGCGGTTAATGAAAAGCTTTCGCGATTGCCGCTAAAGTATTTTGACCAAAACGCCCATGGTGATGTACTGAGCCGGGCGGTCAATGATGTCGACAATATTAATACGTCGATGCAGCAGGCGTTGACGCAAGTGATTACGTCTTTGTTTACGCTGTTGGGCATCATTACGATGATGTTATTTATAAGCCCTGTTTTAACGCTTGTCGTCCTCGTGACCATTCCGCTTTCGACACTGGTGATCAGGAAAGTCACAGGACGATCGCAAAAATATTTTACGCGACAGCAGTCTGAACTTGGTGCGGTTAATGGTCATATTGAGGAAATGTTTAGCGGTCATCAGGTCGTTAAAGCATACGGGCATGAGGAAAAAGCGATTGAAAAGTTTGACACGATGAACGACAAGCTGTATGAAGCAGGGTGGAAGTCGCAGTTTATCTCAGGTGTGATGATGCCTTTGATGACGTTTATTGGCAATATAGGCTACGTCCTCGTCAGCATTGCTGGCGGCGTTCTTGTCATTTTTGGGCGCATCGCTATTGGAGATGTTCAAGCGTTTATTCAATATACACAGCAAATTTCACAACCGATGGCGCAAGCGGCGGGTATTGCCAATATGATTCAGTCTGGACTGGCCTCGGCTGAACGTGTGTTTACGCTTCTTGACGAAGAGGAGGAAGTGGCGGAACAGCCGGCAGATATCGATTTAGACGCGCTTGAAGGTCGGATCACTTTAGACAATGTTGTCTTTAGTTATGAAAAAGGGACGCCGATCATTCAAGGCGTTGATTTAGAGGTTGAGCCGGGACAGATGATTGCAATCGTCGGTCCAACGGGAGCTGGAAAAACGACGCTCATCAATTTGTTAATGCGTTTTTACGAATTGGATAGCGGGAGGCTCCTTTTAGACGGTGTCGATGTAAAAACATTGAGCCGAGAGCAATTAAGGAGTCGGTTTGCGATGGTCCTCCAAGATACGTGGTTATTTCATGGAACCATTCGTGAAAACATTGCTTATGGTCGTGAAGGTGCCACCGATGAGGAAATCGTGAAAGCAGCGAAAAATGCGTACGCCGATGATTTTATCCGCACCCTTCCGGATGGCTACGATACGGTGCTCGGTGAAGATGCGTCCAATATTTCGCAAGGACAGCGACAACTGCTCACGATTGCACGGGCGATGCTTTCCAATCCGCTTATTCTCATTCTCGATGAAGCGACGAGCAACGTCGATACGCGAACAGAGATGAACATCCAAAAAGCGATGAACGAAATTATGAAAAATCGTACAAGCTTTGTCATTGCACACAGACTGTCGACAATCCAAGATGCGGATCGCATTCTCGTGATGAATCAGGGAAATATTATTGAACAAGGCTCGCATGAAGCGTTGCTGCAGGAAAATGGCTTTTACGCCGATTTATACAATAGTCAGTTTGCGGAGCGAGCTGTTTAATGTACCTTTGACAGAAGCGTGCAGATAAAGTCAAAAATCACTTTGTCTGCGCGCTTTTTTAACAGCAACCGCTTGTTTTCATAAATGTTTAAAATGATTTGTTCATTTGACCTCAAGACAATGTAAAAATCACTTAGCGCATCGTATATGCCAGAAGGATTTTTGAAACATCCCCTTCAGAACCTGACTGTTCGTGACGATATGAATGATACCAACTAGACTTGATTTATTAATCGATAACAGAAATATCACGAGTGGAGAT
This sequence comes from Litoribacterium kuwaitense, assembly GCF_011058155.1. Lineage (NCBI taxonomy): Bacteria > Bacillati > Bacillota > Bacilli > Caryophanales > Bacillaceae > Litoribacterium > Litoribacterium kuwaitense. The sequence goes on from NZ_JAALFC010000022.1 coordinate 12,585, forward strand.
GGGTAAGATGCAGACATTATTAAAGAGACTAAATATCGGATCAAAGTATGGGCTCGTTTGGGCAGTAGTGACAGTCCTTTTTATCGCTTCAGCTGTTGCTGTCACTTTTTTACTTAGGACGGTAGAAAACGATATTGAAGCGATGGAACGCCGAGCACAACGTTCCGTAGACATTATTCATCTGCAAGTGAAAATTGCCGAAAAAGAAGCATTGGCTTATCAATATTTGGCAGAATCAAGTCCTGAATTAATTAAGGACTATAAAAATAAGCAAGGCGAGTTCACTGAAGTGATGAAAGCTCTCAAGCCTAAAATGGATACAGAAAAAGAGCTGACGCTATATGAAAATATTCGGGCGAATAACCAAGAAGCGGATGACTTATTTCTCGAAGCGATCGGTACGGTCAATGAAGAAACGGTACTGACCTTACTTTTAGAATCGACGAAAATGCAAAATTTGACAGAGCAATTGTTAAATGAGTTAGTAGACGAAGTGAAAGATACAAGGCTTGAAGCGAATGATCATGCCAAAGAGAGTGCAAGCATGACTTTCTGGGTGCTCGTTGGCAGCGTGCTTGCTTCAATTGTGCTGAGCGGTATTCTTTTTGTCATCATCAATCGGATTGTCAGGCGTCCAATGAATTACGTTGTTGCGACACTTGAACAGATGTCTACGGGTGATTTAACAGTCCCTCTCGTTGAATACGAAGCAAAGGATGAAATTGCTAAAATTGCAGCCGCCTTAAATCAGATGGTTCAGCAATTTCGTGACTTAGCCTCTCGCATCCACACGACTTCAGACGAAGTAAGCAGTCAAGGGTCAATGCTGCAGCTGGCGTCAAGCGAAGTAAACATAGGGGCACAGCAAATTGCGGCATCGATGGAGCAAATGGCCGCGAGTGCGGAGGAACAGGCTAGTGGAGCGCAAATGATTGCCAGTCTACTGGAGGAGTTGGACAATCAAATCAAAACAGCGAATGAGGCAGGCGATTCTTTAGACGAAGCCTCTCGTCAAGTATATGAACGCTCGACTGAAGGAAAAGTGAAAATGCAACAGTCGATGGACGACATGACATCAATTCATGAACTTGTTTCTGCAGCGGTTGAAAAGGTGAAGTATTTGCAACAGCATACAGAAGACATTGGCGATTTGGTTGAGGTCATTAAAGGAATTTCCGAACAGACAAACTTGCTTGCGCTAAATGCCGCCATTGAAGCATCAAGAGCGGGCGATGCAGGGCGTGGTTTTGCTGTCGTCGCTGAGGAAGTGCGAAAGCTGTCCGAAGAGGTGTCCAAATCTGTCGGAAACATCACTGAGCGCATCAATGGAATTCAATCTGAAACAAAAAATGTTGTGGACTCTTTGCAAGACGGGTTTGAAAAGGTAGAAGCGGGCACGAAGCAAATGCATGTGAGCCAAGAGAGTTTTGGTGAAATTAGCGAAGCGATGGAGCAAATGTTGCATCGCATCCAACACATTTCTGAAAGTTTAGCATCAATGACTGACCAGAGCGATAAGGTACGTCAGTCTGGTGAAGATATCGCTGCAGCGTCGGAAGAATCTGCCGCAGGGGCAGAAGAAAGTGCTGCTACCGCTGAACAGCAAAGTGCATCTATTCAAGAAATGGCAAGCAGCATCGAGACATTGAATGGGTCCGCACAGCGAATGAATGAATCGATGGAAGCTTTTAAAGTAGATCATCAAAAAACGACTCACAAGACCTATGAAGAAATGGATGTAAGTGAATTAACGGAAGAACAGGAAAGCGCAACGAAAGACGAAGCACAAGTTTAAGCAGACGTGTAAACACTTTTAATAAAATACATGACTTCAGTGTTGGACTGAAGTCATGTATGAGTGTAGACAACGTCTTTTTTTTGTGTTCTTCTACATCTTTGCGCAACCTTTTCATCATTTTCGGTCTGACTTGAAAGTCTAGGCGCTAAGGAGAGCGAAGACTCGAATAAAATATTTTGGTTATGAGAGGACGAGTGAGAGTGTTTGTTATGAAAGCGTTTGTTAACAGGCTGTAATTATGTTTTTCAAAAAATGAGGCATCCTAAAAGGAAAAGCAAAGTTTGAGTAGAAACGAATAAAGGGAAATGAACGAAGTGGTAAATAAAAAGTAATTTCGCTCTTGACAAAATACCCGATGGGGTATAAAGTGTTTATAGCAAGTTTTTGAGATGACAAAGGAGGTGTGAGCGGTATGGAGTATGATGCAAAGGTGATCAATCGAGTGAAGCGAATCGAAGGGCAGGTACGCGGACTCATCAGCATGATGGAAGAAGGAAAAGACTGCCGAGAAGTTGTTCCTCAGATGACTGCTGTTCGAAATGCGATTGACCGAACCGCTGCCGTAGTTGTCAGCAAAAACTTGGAGCAATGTATCCGTGAGGAAAAAGATAATGGTCAAAACGCCGAACAATTAATTCAAGAAGCAGTCAATATGCTCGTAAAGAGCCGCTAAGTTTTAAATGAGCAATAAAAAGGGACTTACTGAAAAAGGCTAGCCCTTTTTTTACAACAAAATTTATACCCCAACCCGTATTAGTATAAACCTTTAAGTGAACAAGTTGTTGTTGGAAAAAGATAACGACCATTGCTTGATGCAGATGATGTTTAAGTGCTGATTTCTTAGGTCATTCACGCTCTATGAGTGACTATGCTTTCAACCTTAGGGAGTCAGCGCTCTGAAAGGCAACATGAATGTGTTTATTTAATAAGAGGAAAATAATGAACAACAATTGAAAGGGGAATGTACACATGGCAAAAACGATCGAGCCACAACAACTCATGGAGCGTATGCTATCTAAGCAAAAAACGACTGTTCTCGATGTGAGAGCAACAGATGTCTTTGAAGAGTGGAAGCTTGAAGGGGAAGCTTTTGATGTCATTAATGAACCGTATGTCAATTTACTGGACGATGTGTCTGCGCTTGAAGGACGGTTGAACAAAGATGATGAAGTGGTTGTCATTTGTAATAGAGGAAACTCGTCCACGCTCGTTGTTGAGCAACTCGAAGCAAATGGCTATACAAATGTGGTAGAAGCCACAGGCGGGATGTCTGCTTGGGGAGAATATTTATACCGCGTAAAAATCAGTGACTTAAAAGACGGCGGAGCCCTTTATCAATTTGTCCGTTCAGGTAAAGGATGCCTTTCCTACATGGTTGTTGCTGACGGCAAAGCGGTTGTTGTTGATGCTGCAAGAATGACTGAAGTGTATGAAGCATTTGCTGAAGAACAAGGTGTTGAGATTACGCACGTCATTGATACGCACCTTCATGCTGACCATATCTCTGGTGGACGTTCACTGGCTGCTAAAACAGGTGCGACGTATTTATTACCAGAAGGCGATGCAGGTGAGGTCACTTACAGCTTTACCCCGCTTGAAGAAGGAAAAGATATTCAATTGGGTTCATCCGCTGTGACTGTTCGACCAATGCACTCACCAGGACACACACCGGGAAGTACATCATTGATGGTAGACGATCGTTTCATCTTAACTGGTGATATTTTGTTTTTAGCTTCCATTGGTCGTCCTGACTTAGCTGGTAAAGCGGAAGCTTGGGCGGACAATTTGTATACAACATTGCAAGAGAAGTTAATGTCTCTTCCAGAACACCTTTACGTGCTTCCGGGGCATTTTGCTGAAACGACAGAACTCAATGATCAAGGCGCTGTTGTTGCCGAACTTGGTGACATTAAGAAAAATAACAACGGGCTGAACGTTAAAGAAGAACAAGCATTTCACCGCATGGTTACGGAAAATCTTCCTCCACAGCCGAATGCCTATCAAGATATTCGTATGGTGAATATGGGGAAACAAACTCCGGATGCAGACCAGCAAAAAGAGATGGAATCAGGACCGAACCGTTGTGCAGTTAACTAAAAAATATCGCTATAAACAAATCTGAGGAGGAATAATGATGAATTCAACGAAAGTATTAGATGCAAAAGGCTTGGCATGTCCAATGCCGATCGTTCGAGCGAAAAAAGCGATGGCTGAGCTGGAGCCAGGTCAAGTATTGGAAATCCACACGACAGATGTAGGCTCAAAAAGCGACTTAGTCGCATGGGCAAAGTCTGGCGGACACACGCTCTTGCAAAATGATGAAGAAGGCGGAGCTTTCCGTTTCTGGATTGAAAAAGGAAACCAAGGGTAAATTACACGTAATCGTATCAATAAGGAAGATAAGACTTTTAAAAAGAGTAAGCGCAATGACTTCTAAGATGAATGAGCTAGACAAATAAAGATTAAGTTGTCTACACTATGGAGCGACAGGAAATCATCTGTCGCTTTCTTTATTTTCATCAAATCTTCATAAACGATTGATATGCTTATGATGTTATGTATAGCGAGGATGGAGGTAGAGGATGCCGTCAGCATGGGTTTTTGGTCCATTTGTGATTCAAGATCGTCTTGTTTATATCGTAGCTAGTTTTGTTTTAGCGCTTTTATTTTATCGTTTGGTAGCGAATCCTTTCCCTAAAGATAAGGTGAAGCAACATATTGACCAATGGTTTTCACTGCTCTTTACGTTTATTGTGATTCTTTGGGTAGCTAAAATCATTGTCCATTTTGATGTCTTCCTGGCGGATTTCAGGTCAATTCTTGCCTATCCAGCGGATGTCACATCATTGTACATTGCGATCGTGGCTGTCTTTTTGTATACAGCGATTAAGCATCCTCTAAAGTCAAAAGAGAGGATGATGCAATGGTATTCGTGGTTGTACATGCTGTTGGCAACCTTGTTTATTTATCATTTTTATCAACTCATTTGGGAAGATGCGAATGCGTCGATCAGTACGGTAGGCGTGACGGTGGCGCTGCTCGTTTTCGTCACCTTGATTGAGAATCGCGCAATAGCGACAGTTGTGATGGGGGTAGGCTGGGCGGCTAGTTCATTTATCATTTCTTTTTTTCTCAGTGTGCCCTTCTTCCATTTTCCCGTAGATAAATGGTTTTATGCGCTCGTGCTCATCTGCTTATTTGCAATTTTATTATTACAACGACGGAGGGAAACTTCATGGAATCGACGCTCGACTTAACAGCTTGGATTGCGCTAGGGGCAGGAATCCTTTCATTCCTTTCCCCTTGTACACTCCCTCTATTCCCGGCATACTTATCTTATATTACGGGGATGAGTGTAAAAGAAATACAAACTTCAACAGAAATTAATGTTCGAAAACGATTGTTGACACATGCAGTATTCTTTTTACTTGGTGTATCAACGATCTTTTTAAGTCTAGGTGTAGGGGTCTCATTGGTTGGTCAATGGATGCAGCAATTGATTTCTGGTGAGATCGGTCTCTTTTTACAACGAATTGCCGGATTGTTTATTATTATCATGGGGTTGTTTGTCGCTGGTTGGATTAAATTTGGCGCACTGATGAAGGAAAGACGTTTTCAAATGACGAGAAAGCCATTAGGGATCATTGGTACATACTTCGCTGGGATAGGTTTTGCGGCGGGGTGGACGCCCTGTATTGGACCGATTTTCGCCTCGATTCTTGTCATGGCTGGCAGTCAGCCTACCCAAGGCGCGTTTTACACAGTGATGTATGTCATCGGGTTTGCCATTCCTTTCTTAGTCTTAACGTATTTTATTGGCTCAGCGAAATGGCTTGTTCGGCATAGCGGTAAAATCGCGAAGGCTGGCGGTGTGTTAATGATTGCTATGGGTGTGTTGCTATTTACTGGTCAGATGACGAAGATTTCTAACTTTGTACTCCGTTTAGTACAAGACAGCTGGTTTGCTAATCTAGGGTGAAAGGGGATAGAGAGACGTGAAAAAGATTGTTTTAGCGGCAGTATTTACCGCGCTATTCGGCTGGGCAGTGTTTGATCTTGTTTCTAGCCAAAATGAAACGAAAGAAGAATTTGTCGTACAGAGCAATGAAAAAGCGATAGTTAGCGGACAAGACGCTAACATGAATACGGATTATACCAATACAGGCGAAGTCGGGCTGAATGAAGGGAATATCGCTCCCGACTTTACGTTGACAAATTTGGAAGGGGAGACGATGACGCTTTCTGATTTCCGTGGACAAAAGGTCATGATCAACTTCTGGGCGACGTGGTGCCCGCCATGTCGAGCAGAGATGCCAGATATGCAAACCTTTTATGAAGAAAAGGATATCGAGATACTTGCAGTCAACTTGACGCAAACTGAGTCAGGTACGGATGTTGTCGACGAATTTATTACTGATTTTGAATTAACGTTCCCAATCTTAATGGATGAAGAGCTTGAGGTGTCTTTAGATTATCAAATTAGGCCGATTCCTACGTCCTTTATGGTGGATGAGGAAGGCGTTATTCGCTACAAAGCGCTTGGTGCTTTGAATTATGATTTGATGCTTCAAGCGTATGAAGGAATGAACTAAACGCTCTCTATTTTGTCCATTTTCACGTACAATAGGGGCAGGAGGTGGTCTTTAAGTGAAACAAACACTGTTGGTGGTTGAAGATGACCCCATGATCAGAAATCTCATTCGACTCTATCTTGAAAAAGCAGATTACGATGTGAAGACAGCTGGGGATGGGGAGGAAGCAAAAACCATTTTCTTACGAGATCATCCTTGCCTAGTGATTTTGGATTTAATGCTCCCGAAGATCAGTGGTGAGGAATTGTGTCAATGGTTCCGTGATCAGGAGAATAATGAAGTTTCGATAATCATGCTATCGGCAAAAGCGAGTACAAATGATAAGATTCAAGGGCTGAAAATGGGAGCAGACGGATATATGACAAAACCGTTTGAGCCGGAGGAGCTTGTAGCTCAGGTCGAAGCCGTGTTGCGCAGGACAGGCCAATTTTGTCAAAAAATCGCTTACGGTGGGCTTTGTATTAAGCCGCGTAAAGGAGAAGTGTTGTTATACAATCAACCGATTCATTTAACGAAGCATGAGTTTACGCTGTTGTTCTATTTGATGGAGCATCCGAATCAGGTGTTTTCAAGAGCCGATTTACTTGAACAACTGTATCCATATGGGGATCGTGACGTGATGGATCGGACGATTGATGCCCATGTGAAAAAGCTTCGTGAGAAAATCGAAGAAAGCTCTTCACAAAGGCGCCTGCAAACGGTTCGAGGGATGGGGTATATGTTTGTTCCGTAAAGACCAGCTTTTCTTACGACAACCAAAGAAGGTGTTTTGGCGTCTATTTATCTTTAACGTAGCTGTTACAACGCTGTTTATCGCCTTTAGCAGCGGTACGATTTATTACACGGCCTGTTTTTTAGTTGATAGAATCAGTGGTACAGAAAGTGCGCAACAGCTGCAATTTGATGCCGACTTGTTTTCCTATTTATTGCCGATTAGCATCGGTGCTATTTCTGGTGGAACGGTACTGCACTACGTCTTTACGCGACGCATCCTTAGCCCGTTGCGGGATTTAATTGCGTCTACAAAGAAAATGAAGCAAGGAGAGTATCCGCCTCCATTAATTGTGAAATCCGAAGATGAAATGGGCGAATTGATCGTTCAATTTAATGAAATGGTGCAGCAGCTCAAAGATACGAAGGAGCGGCACGAAAAAAAGGTATCTGATCTCTCGCACGAGTTTCGGACACCGCTTGCCAACCTTTCCGGCTATTTAAAGGCGCTAAAGAGTGGTGTTATTACAGGAGATCAACAACTGTATGAGTCACTGTATGATGAATCGCAGCGCCTCATTCGCATGGTCGAGCAGCTTGAGCAGCTGAAGGAATGGTACGAGGCGCCGATGAGCACGCTTTCCAGAACAGTAGATAACGAAATGCGTTCGCTTATCCATCAATCAGTGGCGATGTTTCGTCTCAGTTCAGCAGAAAACAACTGCACAATTGATGTGTCAGCAGATGAAGGATACGTCATGGAGCGTAATGGCGGTTTAAGTCAAGTGCTATATAATTTGTTAGACAATGCGATCCAACATTACGAAGGTGTGGGTGCGATTGTCGTACAAGGAGAAAAGATAGACGGGGCATACCGCGTTTCCGTGTCAGGACCAGGAAAGCCGATCCCGCCGGAAGCATCTAGCGCCGTTTTTGAGCGGTTTTATCGAGTGGATGCTTCTCGAGAAGGAAAAACAGGTGGGGCAGGTCTTGGCTTAGCCATTTCAAAGGAAATCGTTGAAAGACACGAAGGAGAGATCGGTATGTCGTCGAACAACGGTTATCATACGTTTTGGTTCACTGTTCCTGTGAATCATTAAACAGTGAGATGATTAGAAAAACACTACCGTCACAAGGTGCTCGCAGATTAAAGGAGTCATCGTGAGAATAAATAGTTCATGCGCGTGAGCGTATTAAACAGGCTATGCCTATGTCTATGTCTAAGTTCAGAATAGACATAGGCTCTTTTTACCTCTACGATCAAAGTCTTTTAATCAGAAACATATGTTTTGACGATGTAAGCCGCACGATAGCTTTGCTTTTACTCATTTCTCTTTACGAGTTGGCTAGCTGATTGAGCTGATGCTGGATAGATGTTAGCAGCCGTTGTCGTTCCACGGTCATTGCCTTTCCATTTGGCAAAACGATCGGCTCTCCTTCGACAATTGTGCGTTGTGCTCGGTCGATGTGAATGGGAACGAATTGCACATGCTCCCCTGTCTCTTTGACATAATAATCATCTACATGTAAAAAGCCTTCATACATTTGTCCAACTTCTGTAGACTGGCTAGTGTATTCAATATCAGGGAAAATGGCGATTGCTCTATTCTGTTTAAGTGCAGCTGCACTTTGTTTAAACGTTTGAATAATTTTACGCGAGCCCCGGTAGACAGGAATGGCACGCATAGAGTGCATGAAAGCACTGATCGCGTAAGACAATGGATAGGCCAGTATGGTCGCAAGCCATTTTGGCAGGCGAACACGCTTCGTCCACGTGTATTCTACATATTGTTTAAAGCACGATTTTCGCTGGCAAAACACATGGTAGACCCAGACGTGTATGGGGGCGGGGTGCCAAAGCATAAGCATGACCGGTCCCCAAAGGTTTTGATGGTGCCCTACATAAACGACCGGCTGATGGTGCGATCGTGTATAGACTTTGTACTTCGGCATCATCAAACGGATAAGAGCCCGAATCAATTTGAAGAATCGTCCATAGAAGGGTTGAGGTAGTGTAGTCATCGTTAACTTTCCTTTTTACGCGGTTGTGCTTGAAACAAACCACGGACTAAGTTTGCTGAAATGCGTACTGAGTCTTTGATTGGGTTAAAGTGTGAGCTTTCATTTTTCTTAAAGTACAATGTTTGAATAGGAACTTGATAAATCGGTAAGCCCCGCTTACTTGCATCGATCAGCATCGTCATTTCAAATTCAAAGCGTTCTCCGTGAAGCGTCAACAAATGAGGCAGATCTGTAGCATGAATCCCCCGCAATCCTGTCTGAGTATCCAGAAGGTTCTGTCTAAATAGAGCATGAAAGAGCATACACGTCATTTTATTCCCAAAATAGCTGCGAACAGGCACTTGAGGGGAATGAAAGTCACGACAGCCGAGAATGAGTCCATGTGTCGTTTTTTCGAGCGCGGCAGCAACACGAAGGACATCTTGCACGGCATGTTGACCATCGGCATCTGCTGTTACAACACCGCAATGAGAAAAGCCTTTTTCAATGAAGTGCATAAACGCTGTTTTAAGTGCTCTCCCTTTACCTTGATTCAGAGAGTGCGTCAATACGGTGCAGTATTCAGCAACATTGAGCTTGTTAAACAACGGATGGGTGCTTTTGTCACTTCCATCATTTACGATAATGATCTTTTCACATCCATGCATGTGCAACTCTTCTACATAAGCGAGCAAAGAAGGTTCAGGATTTAGCGCGGGAATGACAACCGCTGCGTCTGTCATGTCAAAATGCTCCTTTCACAAATGATCCTATAGGAGGCACGTCTGCTTTACAGAAGAGATCGTTCACGAGAGAGAAAATTCCAAATGTTATTTTCCCATGATATGTAAGCGGCAAACCTCTAATGATGTTCCCTTTACGAGAGGAAGGTCAGCAAACGATGTCATAAGTGAGGCGGTGAGGGAATATACGTGTCGTAGTCATTTGCCTTGAGCTTATTCATCTTTATTAAGATTATATCTCACGAGTGGCAAAAGTATGCCGAGATGTAAAAGGGAGTTTAAAAATGAGTCCATGTCAGACATTTTTTATGATGGTGACAGGCACGTATATATTCCTTTTCTGAAAAAGCAGCGTAATGGGAAACGTCCTTTTTTATGAATGATCCAGTTTAAGGAGTCTATGAGACTATCTCATAAAAAGGAGACTTTTTTGACTCAAGATTTACCATTCCTACTTGTAGGGTTAGGACGAACATACTAGTATGATTACTAACTCTGTTTTTAGGTGGTTTATCCCTATGGAAAAACAGCATTCGCGAGTGATCGATACGATTTTGTTTGTGTCGCTCTTTTTTTTAACACTAGCACTCTTTTATAATCCTCCTGAACACCAACTTATTATGGGAGGAGCTGCTTTTTTATTTTCAATTATTCAATTTGTCCGTTATCGTCTTTTAAAGCTTGAGATTTCTACGTTTTTAGGGGGAGCGCTTTTATCCATTCAATGGGGTCTGGCTGTTTTAATTCAAGTGATTGACGGTACCTTCTTACCACAAATTTTCTTTTTTATTTTAATCGCAGAACTGGCTTTTACCGTACCGCAACATGTAAGTTTATCGTTTGCCATTTGGTGTTACGGAAGCTTTGTTTTTGGTGTGGCTGTTCATCATCAGTTTCCACCCTTTGAAAAGATCAATTTTGTCGTCCCACGGATACTGGAATATGCTTTAATCTGGGGATTTAGTTACATTGCAAAAACGGTGATTGACCAGCGCAATCAGTTGGATCATGCGTATGGTAAATTAAAAGAAAATGCTATGAAATTGGAAGAGAAAACGTTGTTGGAGGAGCGGATGCGTTTATCGCGTGATGTCCATGATACCGTTGGTCATACGTTAACGGCGGCCATCTTTGGTATTGAAACGAGTAAACAGAAGTTCAGCCAAAACGATCATGAACAAGGGATCAAGCATTTGGGACATGTTCAAGAGCAAATGAGAGCAAGTTTACAGCAGATTCGCCAGTACATTCATACGTTGTACGAGCAAAAGTCATTTTTACACTTTGAAAATAGCTTGCGACAATTGTTGAAAGATACAGAGGAGTCTTCGGGAGTTGAAATTGATGCGGCCATCTACGATATTCCTCCTTTGACGCCTGCTCAGGAGTTAACTGTTTACCGTGCGCTTCAAGAAGGGTTGACAAATGGGATTAAGCACGGAAAAAGCCGTTCATTTCAATTCGTTTTAAGAGGTGTCAATGAAAACCTCCACTTTCAACTAGACAATGATGGTACTTCTCCTGCCCGGATCCAATATGGTTTTGGTTTATCAACGATGGAAGAGCGTATACAAGCTCTTTGCGGGAAGCTTCAGCTGCAAATCAGACCGACCGGTGGGATGAGACTTTCTTTTTCGCTGCCTCTGACTGAGGAACAGTCCTATAGGAAGGAGGGTGAACATGCCTGTGACAAAAATCCTCATTGCAGACGATCAACCAATGATTCTTGATGGATTAAAAGCGATCATAGCCTCACAGCAAGGAATGGACGTTGTTGGCATGGCTAAAACTGGTGATGAAGCACTGCAGCTCGCTCAGACGTGTCATCCAGACGTCATTCTGCTCGATATTTATATGCCAGGATGTACCGGGATGGAGGCGCTTGTACAAATGAAGCAGCTGCTCCCTCATACACCAGTCTTATTAATGACATCTTTTTCGCAGGATGCGCTCATGCTAAAAGCCATAGAGTATGGCGCAACTGGGTTTTTATTAAAGGAGTGGGAACGAAGCGCATTATCCAAGCGATTGATGATGCGCAAAATGGGCAGATGGTTCTCCCGCAATCAGCCGGAAAAGTGCTATCGCAAAAACTGTTACATTATGCTGTCGAAGATCATGACCCCATTTTCGACAAAATTCCTTGGAATAAGCTAGATGTCGAATTTTCTGTGCGCGAAAAGCAAGTACTGACATTGTTATATGACGGTTATAAAAATGAAGAGATTGCCAAGCAGCTATTTTTATCGTTAGGCACCGTGAAAAACTATATTAGTGGCATATATAAAGTGATCGGAGTCAAAAATCGTACAGAAGCCATTCTTTTTCTTAAAAAGGCGGCAGAAAAAAGCATGTTTACGAAGTTATAGTGGAATATTGAATAAAAGAAAAGTCATGATGGTCAATGGACAACATAAGGTCGATGTAGTTTAAGCATATAGATAAGCGATCGGTCAAAGCGCTGATTGCTTGCAGTGGACAGCATTTCTTTAGGATAAAACATTAGATGACAAGAAAGTGAATATTTAGACATTGGGGTGAAATGCTGATACAACTTCTTCTAAAAGTTGGTTTTGTTTTCGTTATGTCTGCGAAGTTTTTTCACGCTAATGATAAGGAAGAGTTTTTCTCTTTTTTCTCCATATCAGTGCCGTCCGTCTTTACTAAGATGTAACATGATCGAAATAAAAAAGCCGTCGCGAAAAAGCGCAAATCATGATAGAGTAGAGACAGGATCAGAGATGGGGAAAGGAGAGAGAAGACCCGTGAATGGACCTGTAGCTAGACAGATGAAAGAAGCGTATCTTGCTGAGGAGGAGTCTCTGCATGAGCTTCAATTGCGAGAACTCGAAGGAACGGAATGTGGGCTCGATGCATTGCACACTTACGAACAATTTGTCGTTTCTGTTACTGAAGACGACGGAAATCAGGGCTCCATTGATGAATAAGTCGAAAATTGTCTCTCTTTTATATATGTTGTACGGTTTTTGAGCCAAAGTCTACAAAGACTTTGGCTCAGCCTGTTGACAAACGCTTTCATCCGTCGCCTGCCGCCTCGCTCGTTCTCTCATGAACTAAAAGTTCTATTCGAGTCCTACGCTTGACTTCACGCCTAGTCTGACAAGCGTTTTCAAGCCAGGCTGAGTCTAGAGAGTGTTGACAAACGCTTTCGTCCGTCGCCTGCCGCCTCGCTCGTTCTCTCATGAACTAAAAGTTCTATTCGAGTCCTATGCATGGCTTCGCGCCTAGTCTGACAAGCGTTCAATCCAGGTTGAAATTAAAAGTGACGATTGTAAGCGGATGCAAATACATGCTACTTTAGCCAAAGTCTACAAAGACTTTGGCTTTTTACGATTTATAAAATGGTGATGGCCTGTTTGCCAAATTGCTCCCAGCCTTTTTTAAAGCCTTCTTTATTTGCTTCACTTGTTTTGCCGAACGGCTCATTAAAATACACTTTGTCGTGATCATAGCCCGTAATGATCGCTGCATGCTCGCGGTAAGTGATTTGAATAGGGCCAGATGAGGTGTTCCAAGTCAACCATTCTGAAGAAGGTAGAGGGGCAAAGGTTGTAGAAATGATGACCCATACAGGTCTGCCCATCGAAAGCTGATATTCCACAACCTCCCAGTCACTTCCCGTTAAATCAGCAACACGTCCAGGTGCATACTGATTCGCCAGCTCAGCAACTGGTTTGTGATATACGCCGAGACCGGGCTTCGTTAAGGAATACATATCTCCGACAAACCCATCGTTCGGATGACCATGAATTGTTTTTCCTTCCTCATCGACAGTGGTCGCTGGAATGGTGCGCACTTCTTGTGCAAGTGAAAGCTTGTCGACATCCGAGCCACCCCATTGGAGCATCATTGCTAGACTAGTCACTTCGCAGCCTCGTGGAAGCTCAGGGTATTGATGGATGAGGGGAACATCGTCTATTTGTGCACTTGGTGCTGTCTGATCTCCGGAAACGAAGATTGGATTCCCAGTTTTATGTAAAATGACAGCGCCTGCATAATGAGTAGCTAAGCTGTACGCCTCTGTAAAGTCAGTAAAAGAATAGAGTAGGGTGTCATTTTGCAATACAGCGTATGTGTCTTTGGTCGTGTCAAAAACAGCAGTCCCTTCCGCATCAACGACCGTCGCTTGTGCCTGATTCGCTTCAGCTAGTGCCATTTTAAGTGATTCAAAGTATTGAACCTGTTGGTTTGCCAGCTGAACTCGATATGGCTTTTTGTCAATAAAGCTCTTTTGATAACTTGTGAACTCTTTTTCTAACAAAGGGTCGCTGAGAGACAGAAGGTTACCATACACATAGATTGGCTCGCCGAAAGAGGTCAAAACTGCTCGCAACGGTACGTATGAAATGCCATCAATCAAACGATAGTGCAATTGCTTCTCTTTATTTTTGCTAAGTGTCAAGTTATTCAGCTTTAATTCAGCCGTTTGACTGTCCCAATGCAGTGAAACATCATAGATTTGAGCGAGGAGACGTGAAGGTACATATGTGACACCCTCCAGTCGAATGGGGGTTCCTGCAATATTTTCAGGCTGAAAAAGCTCTTTTTGTTGACCGATCCAACTACTCCCGATCATTAAGACAGTTGATGATGAAGGCTTATTTATTGATACACTTGTGAAAAAAGCCGCGATTAAAAGTAAGATAAACATGGCTCCGGAAATCATGATACGCATAAGAACGCTCCTTAACTATTGGTCCTAATGATCACCGTCGTTTAAGAATACCTTCTATAATGATCATATAGTATTATCATCGGGAAAAGGGAGCGAACTGTTTAACGGTTTATGAACATTAGCTTGATGCGTGTTCAAAAAAGCCTGTTCAATCATAGATCATCTCTGCAATATCACGATTGAGCCAAGAGTAGAAATAAATAATTTTAAGTTAGAGCAACTGAAAAGAATTGCACTACCATTTGAAAAATAATCAACAACGGAGCTGAGCTAGAGGGTTCCAGAAAGTGAGGAGGAGTGCTTGTCTTAACCACTCTGTGCAACATTTAAATTAAATATTTGTCTTTTGCTTTTCATTTGCATAGAATAAAGTTCATGATGAAAACTGAATAGGTAGCAGTTTTTCATTTAGTTAGTTGTTAAAATAGTTGAGTCGTGAAAAGAACTCTTGTAAAAATTCATAAAAGAGTTCTTCTGTTGGAAGCAGTTTTCTTTGCGTTGGTGTGATGACGCCGACGGTTCTTGTAAGATTTTCATCATCTAAAGGGATTCGAACCGTTGAGCGTGGGATATTGTCAACGAGTGTTACTTCGGGCATCAGCGCGACCCCAAGGCCGGCAGAAACAAGACCTTTCAAAGCATCAGTATCATCACCTTCAAAGCCTACACTTGGGGAGAATCCTAGAGAAAGGCAGGCTTTCTCAACGATCTCTCGAAATACGAAGCCTTTAGGGAGTGTAACAAATTGTTCGTCTTTAAGCTCTAAAAGCTTTAACGATTTTTTCTGTGCTAAAGAGTGATGGATCGGTAAAAGCGCCACAATATTTTCGGTAAAAAGCACTTTGCGGTGAATTTTTTTCTCATCTTTTGGCAGAGGACCTAATAAGGCAAGGTTATATTCCCCCTTGATGACCCCGTCAATTAATTCATCATAGAGCGCCTGCTTTAAATGAAATTTAGCTTCAGGATAATGCATACGAAATGCATGAATGACTGTTGGTAATATATAGGCGGCGAGACTGATTGGGAACGCAACGCGAATCGTCCCCTTTTTAGGATCCAAGTGTTCCTCAACTTCACGCTTGGCATCATCGATGACGTTCATCGCTTGCGCCATACGTTCATAGAAAATTTTTCCAATAGGTGTTAATTTCACCCTCCGTTTTTCACGGATAAACAGATCTACCCCTAGTTCACTTTCCAAATTTGCAATTTGCCTGCTCACTGACGATTGCGCGACATGCAGCGCATCAGCGGCCTCGGTAACATGCTCTCTCATCGCGACTTCCATAAAATATCGAATTTGGCGAAGCTCCATTTTATAGCTCTCCTTGACTTCATGCGTTTAACGCATGAACTTTATCGATTCTTTATATTGATTAGATGCTTTAATAAATTATAAGATATATTTTAATAGGAGTTTTAACAATTTTTATGAGTAATTACTTATTATATATGAATTTTTATAAATGACATATAAGGGAATGACATGATGAAAACAATTGAGAAAATGGAACAGACTCATTTGCAAGAAGCACAAGCTTACGTTCAGCAAGCCTACGAGGCGGTTCAAAAGCGAAACCCCAACCATGTAGAGTTTCAGCAAGCTGTCAAAGAAGTATTCGACTCTTTAGTGCCTGTATTTGCAAAACATCCTCACTATATGAAGCAAGCTATTCTTGAAAGATTGTCTGAGCCTGAACGATTGATTTCCTTTAGAGTACCATGGGTTGATGATGAAGGAAACATTCATGTCAACCGTGGCTTCCGTGTCCAGTTTAACAGCGCCATCGGACCTTATAAAGGCGGTTTACGTTTTCATCCATCGGTGAATGAAAGCATTATTAAATTCCTCGGGTTTGAGCAAATTTTTAAGAATTCCTTAACTGGGCAGCCAATTGGTGGCGGTAAAGGTGGATCTGATTTTGATCCTAAAGGAAAGTCAGATAGTGAAATTATGCGCTTTTGCCAAAGCTTTATGTCTGAGTTGAGTCAACATATCGGTCCAGATCTTGATGTCCCTGCCGGAGATATCGGTGTAGGCGCACGAGAAGTGGGCTATATGTTTGGTCAGTATAAAAAAATGCGCGGTGGCTATGAGGCTGGTGTTCTGACAGGAAAAGGTCTTGAGTATGGCGGAAGCCTCGTTCGTAAAGAAGCGACCGGCTACGGTGTTGTTTATTTTGTTGATGAAATGATGAAAGATAAAGGGCTCAGCCTGCAAGGGAGCACAGTCGTCGTATCAGGTTCTGGAAATGTGTCAATTTATGCGATTGAAAAAGTGACTGAACTAGGTGGAAAGGTTGTCGCTTGCAGTGATTCGGGAGGCTATGTATATGACAGTAAAGGGATTAATGTTGACACTGTGAAACGCTTAAAAGAGGTTGAGCAAAAGCGCATGAGTGAGTATGTGCAAGAGCATCCACATGCAGAATACTATGAGGGATGTTCTAACATTTGGTCAATACCTTGTGACATCGCTCTTCCGTGTGCTACGCAAAACGAAATTGACGAGTATTCTGCCAACCTGCTGATTTCCAACGGCGTTAAAGCGGTTGGTGAAGGGGCAAATATGCCGTCAACGCTGGAAGCTATTGACGTTTTTCTAGAAAGCAATGTTCTTTTTGCACCTGCGAAGGCAGCAAATGCGGGTGGTGTTGCGGTTTCGGCTTTGGAAATGGCCCAAAACAGCCAGCGACTCTCTTGGACGTTTGAGGAAGTCGATGCAAAGCTCAAAGCCATTATGAAAAATATATATCAAGATTCTATTTCGGCATCTGAAGATTATGGTACATCTGGAAACCTTGTTGTAGGAGCAAATATTGCTGGCTTTAAAAAAGTAGCCGATGCCATGATTGCTCAAGGTTTAATTTAATTTGTAGCTTCGAGATTTGCTAGACGGTTCCCCCGTACCAACAACATCATTATTACTTGATCCTTAAGCAGAGCTTTGGCCTTTTTCGCCATTGCTCTGTTTTTTCTTGTTTCATTGTTGTCACTTCTGTCACATGTTAAATCGTGTCAGGGGTGGTTATGACACAATCGCATGATCAATCGATTGAGTCTGTAGGTGATCTTATCCTGAGCTTAATATTTGAATGATGTATATATTTTAGGGGGAAGGGAGTTCATAGTCATGTCAGAGCAAAAAGGATTGCGGGCAAAAGTGCATCGCTTTGGTAGCTTTTTAAGTGGAATGATTATGCAGAACATCGGTGCTTTTATTGCCTGGGGTATTATTTCAGCATCATTTTACCGTCCCGGACATGATCAATACGTTCAAAAAATTGTTGAGCGGTTTCTAAATCCGTATGTGTCTGACGACGTCACTCACGTTGCCCGTGGTCCTATGAGAAAGCTTGGACCAAATGTTCGTCTCATCCGTCCTGCTCAAATGTATATCAAAAAACAGGGAACATTCCGCATCACCTCGCCCGAGTGATTGCCAGTGCTTTACAGTATAAAAACGATAATGATCCTGAAGCGGAGAAGTTACAAGAAACAATTGAACGAAAAGGATACGAAGCTGCGCTCATTGAAGTCTCGCAGCTTGCAGCAGGGGATCCATTAATAACTGCAGTGACTGGGGCACTCTCTCAATCGTAAACAAATATACTTTACGCGTTTGCTGTCGGGAAGTCCTGTGTGTGAAGGAATTTCCGGCAGCTTCATTGTATATAGGAGATATAACTCGTTTCAAGGGGGAGTGAAGGATGGAAGAATGTCCACTTTGTCAACTGAATCTAGTAGAACAACAGCAAGTGATTGTCAAAAACGAACGGTGTATTTTTCTGCAAATGCCCCAAGACGTTTTAATCGGTTCCGGGCTTATTGTTCCGATACAGCATCGGGAGACCGTTTTTGACCTTACGCCAGAAGAGTGGCAAGCGACATATTCATTATTACATGAAGTGAAGGCAATGTTAGATCAATCTTATTCCCCGGACGGATACAACGTTGGCTGGAATTGCTATCCTGTCGGAGGACAGAACATTATGCATGCGCATTTACACGTCATTCCTCGGTTTAACGATGAACCTTTTTCTGGTAAAGGGATCAGACACTGGTTAAAAAAGAAGGAAAATCAAAGACAATGAACGTCATTGTCAGAAATAGAGGGCTTGCTTAGTCAAATTCGCAACTTTCTAAAGTGACGATTACCCAAGCAGCCCCTACTTCAAGCCATCTATAAAGGGGCGTGTGGATAGTCACAAACGCTTCTGGTACAAAATGAAACATTGTGTTGGGGTGGAGATGTCCATCTTAATAAGCAGCGACGCCTTGCCTCTTGCGAAAATGATAGACGGCTCCAACCATTCCCGCATGATTACCAGAAGAAGCGAGTGTGAGTGGCGTGTCCCACTCCGGAGTCATTTGCAACATCGCTTCATGGACTTCGCGCTGAAAAACCGCCCCACGCTTCGTCACGCCACCGCCAATGACAACCATTTCCGGATTTAAAATCGCATGGATGGTATGAATACCAATGGCCAAATGTTTTAAAAAGTGTTTGACGTGCTTTTTAACTGAAGGGTGACCTTGATCATACAGCCGAAAAACATGCTCACCGTCTACAACATGCGGAGCTGAAGGGTCATCAACGACAGCTTTTACTAATGCACTGATTGAAGCACTGTCTTCAAATCTTCTACCGTGCACATCCATGTATCCCCATTCTCCAGCGCTAAATGAGTGACCTCTGTATAATGCTCCATCTAAAAAAAGCGCGCCTCCAATCCCTGTTCCTAGTGTCAATGCGACAAAATTCATTGTATTTTGACAACCGCCAATCCATTTTTCTGCGAGCGCGACACAGTTCACATCGTTATCGACCTCAACGGGAAGATTCGTATGTTTCTCTAAAACGTTTTTAAGGTTGGTGCCAGCATAATTTGGAATGGTTGGACCAGCTTTAAAAACTACGCCATTTTCTATATCAACCTGCCCAGCTGTACTCACAGCCACCCCCTTGATTCCCTTAGACTCAGATAGATATAAATCTGCTAAACGGCACAATTCATTAAGAATGCCTGCGCCTCCACGGTGCGCCTGAGTGGGCGTCTTATCCGCGCCAATCACAGCACCTGCAGCGTTGATCAAACCGGATTTAATGTCTGTTCCCCCGATGTCAAAAGCTAAATACAGGTCTTGCATGAAACAAAACCTCCTTTTAATAAACGTCCAATTAGATTAATAAAAAGTATACCAATCATGGTAGCTTCTTACAATCGTGACCCATTAGAACAGTCGGGTAAATAAAGGTGAGCAGTATGATGATCAACTGACGAGGATAGACTTAAAGAGACATCAATTTGTTACAAAACATTTGCATTCTCCAATTGTCGTTCGATTGCCCGTTAATGAATTTTGGTCATGGCAAACCTATTCGGCTGTTTTGTGAAGCAAATCTTCGAGGGAGTAACGCCAGGGAAGTATTTTTACTATAGCGATCTAGATCGAATACGTTAACATAGGGTTCGGTCTTAAACGAACATAGCTTTTATATTGATTTAACAATTCATTAAGTTTGCACCAAGATGGGAACGTATGTTTTTGTCGTGCTAGACTGTATGCAATTATAAGTCTTTATGATGGGGTGGGAGGAAACGATGAGTAAAATACATATTGTTTATTACATCTCCGATGAAGGAGCCAGTCATATGGCGAGAAGCGCTGTCGTTGCTGAAGAATTGCTGTTAGCAATGCCTAACTTGCATATTACGTTCGTTCATCGCTCAATGATTCGCTATTTAAAGAGGCGATTTTTCAAATGGAAGGACCGTGTAGCTTTCAGATCGCTTCCCTTCCATTTAAATTACGTATATGAGAAAAATCATTTTACAATAGATCAAGTGAAAATGGCCGAACATTTCGATATATACAAACTGAATTGGTCTATGATGCATGCTGAAGAAACAGCTTTCTTAAAAGAGTTGAAACCGCACTTAGTTTTAAGTGATATAGAGGCAGTTGCTTTCTCGGCAGCAGATGAGGCAGGCGTTTATTCAATCGGAATGTCCCATGTAACATGGCATTCAGTGATGACAGAGGTCCTTATGAAAAAAGCTACGTTTTTAAGGGATGCTTATGAGAAAATGGACGTGTGGATCGCTCTTCCAGGAGGAAATGAACCTTCTTGGGGGAACGACAAAAAATTCGACTTAGGGTGGTTTGCGACTCCGACGCATCTGCAGAGGGTACGTAAATTACGTAGGCGATGGAAATTGTTTGGTCAATCAACAAAATTGATTTTCATTGATTTTGGTGATCAAAGCAATCATTGGTCAATTCCCGAAACATGGGTAAGCGAGAGCACAATGTTCATCGTATCTTCTGGATTAATGACAGGTAGCCCATATGTTATTCCTGTTCCTCGTTTTGAGCCAAACCCACAAGATTATCTTGCTGCAGCCGACTGGATGATCGCACGGCCGAATTGGTCTTTGGTTGCAAACGCCGTACTGTCTAATACGCCTGTCCGTTTAGTCGGTCACAGCGAACGGTATGAAGAGCGTCAGTTGTGTGCAAATATCGAAAGAAACCAATTTGGGGAAACCCACTTAATCAATCATCTGAAAGATATCCAGCGATTGCCTCTTTCTCAACCTTTACGGACGACGGCTCATGTAGAAAACGAGTTGCCTAAGCTCATTTCTATATTACTATCCTTTGTGTGAATTAAAATGTATGAGAGAAAAACTTCTACCTATGCTGTAAGAGAGCTCTAATCCGTCGTTATTCGGCTCGTTCTCCGTTTGATTTTGGTCTTCGTTAGCTTCGTACTCAGTATGTCGAACATTGTTAAGCCAACAGTTCTGAAAAAAAGAGAAGTTTTTAGGATGATTGGAGAAACGAACTTTTTTTAGATTGTTAGTTACTTCAAGTTTTACCTGAAAAAACCGATAAGAAGAATAAGCTTCGGTTGTTATGCTTCTCTTCCTCATTTTTATGTAGAAATAGGTAGGAATGAAAAACTAGCAATAAATAAAAAAAACTAGATTTTTCTATACAAGGGAAGATATACTAATAAGGGTTGAGTTCATAGAAACGACCGTTAGGAAGAATAAACAATTCAAGATGATGCAAAATATTGGTAGATTATAGCGTGAATTGATCCCTTACATAAATACGTGTCGTTCAGAAAGATAAAGAGTTCAATCATAAGTAAAATGCTTGTATTAAGTGAAGAGGTGTGATCGAATGAAGTCCAACAGCAAGGCCGTGGATGATTTTAAGCATACGACCTCATTCCTAGCAGCATTAGGAGATCCGATCCGCCTGCAAATCATTAGATTTCTCGGACAAAAAGGTCAAAGCAACGTAAAAGACATTGCTGAACAATTTGATTTAAGCAGACCGGCCATTTCACATCATCTAAAAATACTAAAGATGGCGGCAGCGGTGGATAGCCGAAAAGCAGGTCAAGAGGTTTATTATTGGCTCCAAAGAGAGCACGTCGTTTCCACATTACAGCAAATTGCTGAAGATACATCCCAAATGCGTAACGGTCAATAGCACAAAGAATATGAAAAACACAAAACGGGGCAGTCTTATCCAAAGCGGAGAGACTGCTCATTTATTATGTAATGCTGAAAAAGAGAGCACTTAATGAGGCGATTGAGGTTGAAAAAATTATCAACTGATGAAACTCTAGTCGGAATAAATGATCAAGAACCGAAAAATCGTCTAAAGACATCATTAACACGCAATGGTAAATTAAACTAAATATTCTAATTTATCGAAAAGGTGGTTGGTGACAAATATGGTTGAAAAGCCAGGTGAGGGTTTAACAAAGGAGCAGGTAGATTTTTATCAGCGGGAAGGGTATCTCGTGTTACCGTCTCTGTTATCAGCTGAGGAGCTCAATCCAACAAAAGAGGCAATGAATGATAAAGTATCAATGATTGCAAATGAATTATTTAAAGACGGGCTCATTAAAGACCGTCTAATCGATCGTCCATTTGAACGTCGGCTTGCAGAGTTATTTAAAGATTTAACAGAGAAGGATTTCTTGAAGTATGGTGTAAGTTGGCGTGATCGCCACCCTGGCTATTTTCATTTAATGAGCCATCCGAAAATACTTGATGTTGTTGAGTCTTTGATTGGGGGAGAAATTTTTTCCAATCCACTTTACAATACGAGACCGAAAATACCGAAAGTAGCTGCTGGAGCTGTTCCTTGGCATCAAGATAAATCATATTGGCCAGGTGCGAAGTCAAATCCAGTGATTACAGTTTGGATACCGATTGTCGATGCCAACGAAATAAATGGTTGTTTGCATATTAAACCAAAAACGCATCGAAAGAGACTTCTTGAGTGGCATCGTGAACAAGATACTGGGGCCGGTTATACTGCTCTTCGGGAAAACCAACTTGGGAACACGCCAAGTGTCGTGTTGCCAGTCAAAGCGGGAAGCGCCATTGTATTTAACGATCGTTGTCTTCATATGTCGACACCAAATCATTCTGAAGAAGTACGCTGGAGCGTTGATTTACGTTATCAGCCAACGGATCAAGACCCAATGACAGATCGAGGAATAGGGTTTCTAGCGAGAAGTCGAAAGCATACTGAACGAGTCGCAACGCTGGAAGACTGGTTGGCCAATCGGCCCGAACATCTAGATGAATCATCGTAGAAGATTACAATTTTTATTGTACTTGGGTTGTTTTATTAAAGGCATCCAAGTACAATTTTTGTCTGCAATGATGGAAGGGGAGCATTAACGCACCGGAGTATACAGTGTGGTTTATCAATAAAATGATTTGTTTATTTTCGTGTGTATATGAAGGTTTTTACGAAAAATAACGAATGTTA
The DNA here is from genome assembly GCF_011058155.1 of Litoribacterium kuwaitense. Classification (NCBI taxonomy): domain Bacteria; kingdom Bacillati; phylum Bacillota; class Bacilli; order Caryophanales; family Bacillaceae; genus Litoribacterium; species Litoribacterium kuwaitense. The sequence continues at coordinate 35,940 of NZ_JAALFC010000022.1, forward strand.
AGTAAATTAAATTTAGTGTAAGTGGTTCAATTGTTTTGGTGAAATAAACAAGATAAATCATTGAAGGGGAGGCGATATGCATGGACAGGCATGTATTATGGTATGATCGTCCATCCACACTGGCGGGACTCAGCCGTAAGGAAAGTTGGGATAGGGCTCTGCCTATCGGGAATGGCCGTTTAGGTGCAATGGTATTTGGAGATCATCCTGTGGAGCGTTTGCAAGTAAACGAAGAGTCGATTTGGGCTGGACCGCCCGTTCCGGAAAATCAGCCGCAAGCACGTGAAGCAATTGAGGAGGCGAGAGCTCTTTTATTTGCTGGCAAGCATGAAGAAGCGGAGCAGATCGTTCAGTCTCAAGTGTTGCATCCCCATACGAGACCGAGAAGTTATCAGCCTTTTGGTGACTTGTACTTACGTCCATTAGGTGACCTTGCAATTGAACAATATAGGCGAGAGCTTAATCTGGATACGGCCATTGCTGAAGTATTTTACGTCCAAAAAGGAGTGCGCCATAAACGGGAAGTATTTTCAAGTGCTGTAGATCAAGTGCTAGTGACGCACTGTGAAAGTGAACAGTCAGGAACGTTACATACTAAAATTGAACTGTCGCGTGACGATCAAATCCACCTTTCTGAATGTAGAGGCGACGCACTTTTGCTCGAAGGTCAGGCGCAGCATGAAGGAACTCATTTAGGCGTTCATTTTTGTGGTGTTGTCAGGGTAAAGACTGATGGGGAGTTACAGGCAGACAAAGGGAGCTTCATCATCCGTGATGCATCATATATAACACTTTATTTGGCGGTCCGAACGGACTACAATTTAGCTAATCCGTATGAACCACTTCAGGAAGATTTAGTGGCTTGCTGCGAAAAAGACCTTGAGCAGGCGATGGTGAAATCGTATGACAAGTTGAAAAAAGATCATATGACGGCTCATCAGAAATTGTTTCGCCGTGTGAATCTGCAACTAGGCACTGCTGAATATGAGCCATATGCTTTACATCCAACTGATCAGCGATTAGCGGCTTTCCGACAAGGTCACGACGATCATCACTTGATTTCTCTTTACTTTCAATATGGTCGCTACTTGCTCATTTCGTCCAGTCGTCCGGGAGGATTGCCGGCGAATTTACAAGGCATTTGGAACGAGGATATGCAAGCCATTTGGGATAGTGACTTTCATTTAAATATTAACTTACAGATGAATTACTGGCCTGCACAGTTGACGAATTTGGCGGAATGTCAGTTGCCTTACTTTACTTTGCTAGAAAATATGATTGAACATGGAAAAGAAACGGCACGTGTCGTTTACGGATGCCGAGGGTTTGTCGCGCATTATACGACGGATGCGTGGCTGCACACTGCCCCGTTAGGTGAAATTCCTTATGGGATGTGGCCGATGAGTGCTGGTTGGTGTGCACGTGATTTTATGGAATATTATCGGTTTAATGGTGACCATGCGTTTTTACAAGCCCATGCATATCCGATGTTAAAAGAAGCTGCGACCTTTTTTCTGGACTGGTTAGTGCAGCATCCGGATACGGGGGAGTGGGTTTCTGGACCGTCAATCTCACCAGAAAATCGTTTTTATTCAACTGCTGGCAATGCAGTAGCACTATGTATGGCGCCTGCTATGGATCAACAAATCATTTGGGAGACATTTTCTAATGTGCTGGAAGCAGCCGATGTGTTAGAGGTTGAAGATGAGGTCTTCCTCCAACAGGTAAAAGATGTGCAGAGCAAACTAGCATTGCCGGAGATTGGAGAAGATGGACGTCTAATGGAGTGGTGTGAGTCTTATGAGGAGGTTGAGCCGGGTCATCGGCATATTTCTCATTTGTATGCCGTTCATCCAGGGAATCAATATACATTTAGAACGGCACCAGCGATGATGGATGCTGCGAAAAAGTCGCTTTCCTACCGTTTGCAGCATGGCGGTGGTCATACTGGATGGAGTCGCGCGTGGATGATTAACTTTTGGGCACGCTTTAAAGACGGTGAACAGTCGTATAAACACATTTGTCATTTATTACAGCAATCGACACTTGATAATTTATTTGATACGCATCCGCCTTTTCAAATTGACGGAAACTTTGGAGCAACAGCGGGGGTTGCCGAGATGCTGCTGCAAAGTCACGATGGCAAGATTGAGCTGCTTCCTGCACTTCCGCGAATATGGGCTGAAGGCGCTGTTCATGGATTGAAAGCACGTGGTGGCTTTGAAGTCGCGATGACATGGGAAAAGGGCGCGTTAACAAAATCGACTGTCTATTCGCTGCATGGTGGGGAGTGCCGGCTATCCTATCAAGGACAAGACATTGTGCTGATGACAGAGGCTCGTAAGCAGTATGATGTTATTTGGACAGGCAATACACTTCTCTTAAACAAGTAGATTGACGAGAGATATATTGATTGATGTGGGTCATGCTGCTCCTTAGTTTAAATAAACAGGGAGCTGCTTTTTTTTTGGCTGCGATACTCGCTCGGTGCTACCCCGAAATATGACTTGAATTGCTTTGTAAAATGATGAACCGATGAATAATTCAAATCAGCAGCAATCTCAGTAATCGTACGCTGGCTTTCGAAGAGGAGGACGGCAGCCTGCTTCATCATCGCTTTCGTCCAATAAGCTTTTGGAGATAAGCCGGTCGTTTGCTTAAACCTTTCATGGAACTGTGTTTTTTTTAAACCACTTTCAGCCATCCACTCGTCGTAATTGGAAGCCGTTGATGGGTCGCGATCAATCCGCTCAATAATGGGCTGTATTCGATAATCTGGGATCCGCTCATCATAACGCATTAAAACAATTTCCAAAATAAATGCTTTTAAAAGACTGATCGCGATGTCATGCGATAGACATTCCTGGACTTGGTGTTGATCTACAAGCTGATTAAAGCGATCTTTTAATGTGTTTTTGTGTTGTAAAGATAAAACAGTCGGAATGTCATCAAGAGCGGTACCTTGGCGCGCATACGTCAACAGCTGGTTATCAAAATCGTTGTGATTCCAAACGATATGACGATTTGTATATTGAGGTTGGTCAGTCCATAGTTCAGCGTATACGTTCAATGTTAATAACGGTTGTTTGGCATCAGAATGAAAAGAGTGAACCTGTTTAGGAGGGAGAAATACGAGGTCATATTTTTTAAGTGAATATGAACGACCTTCAGTTGTTAATATCCCTTTCCCATCAACAACGAGATGCCATGCATAGCAATAGCCAATTCGCATTGATTCTTCAGCATTTCGATCACTTGGGAAACGATAAAGGTGGGCAACACGAATATAGGGTGAGATTTCACAGACTTCATTCATCTCAAGGTTCCTCCTTACTCCTCAAAGTTCATTGCTATGGATTGTACCATGAAAAACAAAGTGAGGGAATATTCCGGTAAAAATGATCAAATACCGAAAGAGTGTCTAAAGACAGCACTCATAGAGGGTGTTAAGTTATAACAAAGTATTAAATTCCCTTTAGAAAGGATGATCTTAGGTGACTGAAAACGTAAACGGAGGTTTAACTAAGGAACAGCTTGATTTTTATGAGCGAGAAGGGTACCTCGTGCTACCTTCGCTCTTGACACCTGAAGAGCTTGAGCCTACAAAAGAGGCGATGAATGCAAAAGTATCTATGATTGCGGATCATTTACTAAAAGATGGGTTAATCGACGATCCATTCATTGATCGTCCGTTTGAAAAGCGGCTTGCGGAGATGTTTAAAGACTTAACAGAGGAAGATTTTTTAAAGTATGGTCGAAGCTGGCGTGATCGGCACCCAGGTTATTTTCAGCTAATGAGCAATCCAAAAATTTTGGACGTTGTTGAGTCCTTAATTGGCGGAGAAATTTTTTCCAGTCCCGTGTACAACACAAGGCCCAAAATACCGAAAGTGGCTGCTGGCGCTGTTCCTTGGCATCAAGATAAGTCTTACTGGCCAGGTGCCAATGCCAATCCGGTCATTACAGTCTGGATACCGATAGTCGATGCCAATGAAGTGAATGGCTGCTTGCACATTAAACCGAAAACGCATCGGAAGAGGCTGCTTGAGTGGCATCATGAAGAACTTACAGGGACGGGATATACTGCTCTTCGGGAAAATCAGCTTGGAAATACGCCGAGTGTCGTGTTGCCAGTCACTGCAGGAAGCGCCATTATTTTTAACGACCGTTGCCTCCATATGTCGACACCCAATCGCTCAGAAGGAGTGCGCTGGAGTGTAGACTTACGCTATCAGCCAACCGATCAAGATCCCATGCTTAATCAAGGTGTAGGCTTTCTGGCTCGGAGCCGCAAGCATCCTGACCGGGTGGCGACGCTAGAAGATTGGCTGGCAAAACGACCAGAGCATGAAGAAGTCCCTTCGTAGAAAAATGCTTGCTCAATGAGTATGAAAATAGCTGTACATTCAGATGTTCAGGTTTGCTTCCTGTGCATCTTTTTTTGCGTTTGATTCTCCCACATCAAAGAAGGTTATCGTATCGATGGCTCATGAAGTAAGCAGAGGCTGAATTGGCTTGACGGCTTAAGCCGAGTTAACGATGTGACTTTTCGTGAGGCTACGCATTAATCGAGCAGGAGGCAGTGACGCGCGCCCAAGCGTGTTGTTCAGAACTTGGCAGATTTAGTTCAATCATATGAGAACGACAAGACAAAAAAATGCCCCTTTGATGTTGCCATTATTGGTTGCCAAGGACTTTATGCGGGATTGGACTTTGTGAGATGCGTTAAAGCCTTTACTAGTTGTAAGCTCAAAAAAATGAGAAGTTGCCAGTGATCATTGATAAAATAAAAAAATCGCTTAATGAGATTAATAGACAATTTAAAGACTTGTCATTTCAAAATGACTCAAGTAAATTTGAAGTTAGCAAATCCGATATCTGAATCTTATTAATATATAAAAAATAAAATCGTTAAAAAGGGGGACGTCGTGTGCGCAAGAAACGGGTTTGAAACGAAGTCATATTCATCAATTGCAATCAGCAGTATATTACAAATATAAAGGGTTAATGTAGAAGTGATAACTATGCAGTCGCCAACCCTGTTTACACGTGACCGGTCCAATAATAAAGCTTGTTACAAAAATAGATATCGATTACTAAAAGGTGTGGAAATGGTGAAAAAGCATCCGACGATATATGATATAGCAAAAAAAGCAGGAACTTCTTCAGCGACAGTTTCTCGCGTCTTAAGCAATAGCGGCTATCCAGTGAGATCAGAGTTAAGAGAAAAAATAAAAAAAGTGGCGGAAGAAGTCAACTATATTCCTAACATGCTAGGAAGACAATTAAAAACAAATAATAGTATGACGATCGGAGTGATTATTCCATCCATAACGAACCCTTTTTATTCCTCTATCGTTCTAGGTGTTGAAGATATTGCTAGGAGTCGGGGATATCATGTGTTGTTATGCAACTCCCATCGCAGTCCGCAACTTGAAGAGGAGTATTTAAAAACGTTATTTGAAAAGCAAGTCAAAGGCCTCATTGTTTCTTCTATTTCCCCAGATAAAAATTTGCTCGGAGCTTTAGTTCGAAAGGGCTTACAAATTGTAGCCTTTGATCAAACAATCGATGGGTTAAATAGCAGTCAGATTCACTTTGATTATAAAAAAGGTGGGTTTATGGCGACGGAATATTTAATCAAAAAGGGGCACAGAAAAATTGCACTAATCAGCTCTCCATTGACCCGACCAAGTCGAATAAGTGTTTATGAGGGATATCTAAATGCCTTGGAACAGAATGATCTTGACATAGATGAATCGTTGATCCAGGTTGCTTCAAAAGAATACGAAGCCTTTGACAGAAGTTATGAGTTTAAAAATGGCATCGAATTAACACAAAATTTATTGAAAAATTCGGAATTACCTACAGCCATATTCGTTTGTAATGATATGACAGCATTTGGTGTTATGAATGAACTGACGAAACAAGGTATAAATGTTCCTGAGCAAATGTCTGTGATGGGATTTGATAATATTGAGTTTTCCGAAATGATCACGCCACCTTTGACTACAATTCAACAACCAGACTACGAAATGGGGAAATTAGCCTGCAATTTGCTTTTAGACCAACTAGATGGAAAAACAGTCGAAAATGTAGACATCATGTTACAGCCAAAAGTAATCGACCGTAGCTCAGTACTAGCTCTAGAAAGCGCTGTACTAGAGAACTAAACAGTGCATAGTAATCGATTTCTATTAAGCCGGTAATCGGTTGCTACCTCAAATGCTGAAGGAGGTATCGATGAATGGATCAATTGGAGCCGAGAGAACAAGAGAGAACTGCGGTGAAAACAAAACGATCTAAGGAATATTATAAGTCTTTAAGAAAAAAACTGAATAACAGCAAATATCTCTTAATATTATTTGCACCTGTTTTACTTTACTACTTAATTTTCCATTATGCACCGATGTTTGGGGTCGTTATTGCCTTTAAAGATTACAATTTGTTTAAAGGTGTTTTGGAGAGTGAGTGGGTAGGGTTAAAATATTTTCAAATTTTTATAGAAAGCCCTGACTTTTTAAATCTATTACGAAATACATTTTTGTTAGGTTTTTATAATTTTCTTTTTGGGTTCCCCGTTCCAATCATATTTGCCCTGTTATTAAATGAATTGAAAAATATGTATTTTAAGCGCTTTGTTCAAACGCTTAGTTACTTACCGCATTTTATATCAAATGTCGTGGTCGCGAGTATGATTGTCGTTTTTCTTTCTCCTTCAGGTATTGTCAATCGAATGATTTCATACTTAGGCATTGAGCCGATGAATTGGATGATCATGCCAGAAATGTTCCGTACGATATTTGTCTCGTCAGAAATATGGCAGCATATGGGATGGGAGGCGATTATTTACTTAGCTGCTTTAACGTCCATTAGTCCGCAATTATATGAAGCGGCAGATATTGATGGTGCTGGGCGGTTTGCGAAATTATGGTATATTACGTTGCCCGGAATTTTGCCGGCAATCTTTATCGTAGGTATTTTAAATATTGGAAAAGTGTTGGAAATTGGTTTTGAAAAGGTTTTCTTGTTATACAATCCAGTCACGTATGAAACGGCAGACATCATTTCTACCTATGTTTATCGAGTCGGTCTTGTCCAAGGAAACTACAGTTATGCTACAGCCATTGGGTTATTTTTAGGGGTAATCAGCTTTACCTTCTTATTTGGTGCCAATTATCTTGCGAAGCGATTTGGACAAGAAAGTCTATGGTAAGGGGGCGATGGTTTTGTCAAAAGCAAAAATGACTCCGTTTACATTTATAAACAGCGTTCTTTTGCTAGGTGTGGCATTTGTTACAATTTATCCGTTTCTTCATATGATTGCTGTCTCGTTAAGTGGAGATGTTCATGTCATGAGGGGGGATGTGAATTTAATTCCAAAGGAGCTGACATTTAAAAACTATGAGCATGTACTAAGTGACTCTCGAATTGGGACAGGGTACTTTAATACGATTTTATACGTCACCTTAGGAACAGCGATCTCTTTAATCATTACAGCGATGGGGGCGTATGCACTATCGAAAAAAACGATGATTTTTCGTAAAGGTTTTATGATCATGATTGTTTTCACGATTTTATTCGGCGGGGGCATGATTCCAACTTTTCTCGTCGTAAAATCTTTAGGATTATTGGATACGGTTTGGGCGATGGTGCTGCCTCAGGCGGTAAGCACATGGAACTTAATTATTATGAGAACTTTTTTTTCTGCGACAATACCGAATGAATTAGAGGAATCGGCTAAGATTGATGGTTTAAATGATTTAGGTATATTTGCTCGAATTGTTCTCCCATTATCAAAACCGGTATTGGCAACGATTGGCTTATTCTATGCTGTAGGGATCTGGAATAACTTTATCCTTCCATTGCTATATCTAAGGGATGATGCACTGTATCCTTTACAAGTGATCCTTAGAAATCTAGTTCTTGTTGAGCAAATGGCTGATGTATCGGGTGGCGATGCCGTAGTCGTTCAGGAATCGATTCAATATGCAACGATTTTAGTTTCTACGCTGCCGATCCTTTTACTTTATCCATTCCTCCAAAAATACTTTGTTAAAGGGGTGATGATAGGATCATTAAAAGAATAGAGAAAGCGCTTTAATAAAAAGATCCAATATGATGGAGCATGGTCGGCTCAGGTTGGGAGATATTGAATGAAGATACAACAACAAGAAAAACAAAATTATACTTTTTGGTGTACAAGACAGCGTTTATATCTATGAAGAAGAGAATGCAATAAACAGCGTTGAAATAAAAATCAGCTTGACCATCTAAGTAGCAAGGCTACAAGTGACATCAAGGCTTGTAAATAGCAGTTGATTACATGAGTTATTTTCTGATAATTGAGAGGAGAATAAATAATGAGAAATATAAAATCCCCTTTTATGATCATGATGTTCCTTTTGGCAGTCCTGGCAGCATGTTCTGATTCTCCATCGTCTTCAGATGTCGAAACAGATGTTGAAGCAAATGGTGAATCAGATGGGGAAAGGCCAACAATCGAATTCTATACGAATGAACACCCAAGCTGGCCGACTGATGAAGATTGGCTCGTATTCGACTTGATGGAAGAAGGCGGTCAGATGAATATAGATTTAACGATTGCCGCCGAGCCTTACGGTGAGTCATTAAATCTTACGGTTGCATCTGGAGAATTACCGGATTTATTACGGATGCCCAATTATTCGACAGCGAACAGATATGGTAACGACGGAGCTTTAGTCAATCTGCTTGATCATATTGATGACATGCCAAATTTACAAACTTGGATGGAAGAATTTCCGGAAGCAGCCAGAGCCACTCTTTCTCATGATGGAAAAATGTTTATCTCGCCAAATATCGGCATTGGAGAAACCAACCGCATGCTGTACATGTATCGGCAAGATATCTTTGCAGAGCATGGTTTAGAGATACCAGAAAATTGGGATGAACTGTATGCCGTTTTAAAAGAGTTAAAGTCGATCTATCCAGATAGCTACCCGCTTGGCTTTCGAAATGGTACAGACAAACTTGAGAGCTTTGCACCGAACTTTGGTACGAGCTTGAATTACTATTACGATCATGAAAAAGATGAATGGCGTTATGGTCCTATCGAAGACAATTTCCGTGCATTGGTGGAGCATCTGAATACATTTTTTAGCGAAGGTTTAATCCCATCAGATTTCCTCTCAACAGATACAGCTCAATGGCAAGAGTTAATGTCTACGGGTACCTCTTTTATTACCCAAGATTATATTGGAAGAATCGACGAGTTTAATCTTGCAAACCGTGAAACAAATCCAGATTATACGTTACTCAATATGGCACCGCCTGCTGGTTTTCCTGGGGACGAACAAGTTGCTTATTCAGCACATAAAAATGAATCGGGTTATTCGGTTGCTGTCACTTCTGATCATATCGATACAGTGATTCAATACATTGACTGGACCTTTTCTGAGGAAGGCAGGGATGCATTGAGCTGGGGTGTTCAGGATGAAACGTATACAGAAGAAAATGGCGAGAAGCAATGGATGAAAGACTATCAAAGCCCTGCAGATCTTCGGAACGACACTGGGATATCTACGTATGCAACATACTCATGGTTTGATTACGATGCGCATATGAGCTTATTCAGTGATGAAGTGAAACAAGCCTATGAAGAAGGGCGGCAATACGATGAGCCAATCGTTCCGGTTCCAGCTTTTTCTCCAGAAGAACAGGAAGTCATAGCCATTCAGGGAGAAGCCATTATTAAACACAGAGATGAGCAAATCGCTAAGTTTATTATTGGTGATCGTGATTTAAGTGAGTGGGATGATTATGTGAAGGAAATGGAAGACCTTGGTGTGCAACAACTTGTTGACATCCATGCAGAAGCATATCAACGGATGCAGGAAGCAGAGTTGAATTAGCATGTCATTAAAAAAATAAAGGGGTGGATTTTGTGTCTAATCCAAAAAAGGTAGTGATTGTTGGGGCTGGAGTCATTTCAGCCTCTCATGCAAGAGCGATCACTGCACATCAGGAAGCTAAGCTCGTTGCTATTTGTGACATTGAACAGGAAAAGGCGGAGAAATTAGCTTATGAATTTAAAGTAGAAAAAACGTATACGGATTATGAGGAAATGTTTGCCCAAGAAGCTATTGATATTGTATCTGTTTGTGTGCCAAGTGGATTGCATGCGGAGGTGACAATCGCAGCTGCCCAACATGGGATCCATGTACTTTGTGAGAAACCGCTTGATATTACAAGTGAGAAAATGTCAAAAATGATCGACGCATGCAAAGCGAACAATGTTAAATTAGGCGCCGTTTATCAACGAAGAACATTGGATGCAGCGATTAAAACACGAAAAGCCATCCAAGAAGGAAAGCTTGGAAAACTGGTGCTTGGCGATGCTTATTTAAAATACTACCGAAGTCCGGAATATTATCAGAGCGCTGGTTGGAGAGGTACTTGGGAAATAGATGGCGGTGGCGCATTAATGAATCAAGGAATTCATGGAATCGACCTGATTCAATGGATGGTTGGTGAGGTTGAATCGGTTTTTGCTTATACCGCTCCTTTAGTTAGACATATCGAGGTGGAAGATACGGCAGTGATTGCAGTCAAATATAAACATGGCGCTTTTGGTGTCATCCAAGGAACCACATCTGTGTATCCAGGACAGGAAACGAGGTTTGAACTGCATGGTGAAAAAGGTTCGATCATTTTTGGAGACTCAGGCTTTAAACAATGGGCGTTTATTGATCGTGATGAAGAAATTCCACAAGTGAGTCACACAGAAGGGGGAAGTCACGACCCAAAAGCCATTTCGAATAGGGGACACGCTATTTTTGTGAATGATATGATCCAAGCAATCAAAGAAGACCGCGAGCCACTCGTATCCGGTGAGGAAGCTCGTAAAGCAGTTGATTTGCTTTTGGCGATTTATGAATCGGCAAGGACAGGAAAAGAAGTACAGCTAAATGCAATGAATCAATTCAATTAAGAGCTATTGCAGTTTAAATCATAGGGGGAGCGTCATGGATACGATTAGAATTGGAATGATTGGCTTAGATACATCTCACGTTGTCGCTTTCACAAAATTACTAAATGATCCAGCTCATCAGTATCATGTGCCAGGGGGAAAGGTCGTCGTTGCCTTTCCTGGAGGTTCTTCAGATATGGAATTGAGTTACTCTCGTGTAGAAGGCTTTACGCATGAGCTGCGAGATCATTATGACGTTAAAATTGTAGATTCCCCGGAGGAAGTTGCTGAAAAGTGTGATGCGATTTTTTTGGAATCTGTCGATGGACGGGTTCACCTTAAACAATTCAAAAAAATTGTTTCTTATCAGAAACCTGTCTTTATTGATAAGCCCTTTACAACTTCATCAAAGGAAGCCAAGGACATCCTTTGGTTAGCTGACGAAAATCAGACGCCCATCATGAGTTGCTCAGCAGTCAGGTTTGCAGTGGGTTTATCCTCAGCACTCAAGAAATTGGAAGGAAAAACAATCATAGGTATGGACTGTTACGGGCCGCTGGCGATTGAAGCCCATCATGGTTTGTTCTGGTATGGTATCCATACTGCAGACATGCTTTACCGTGCTTTTGGTACAGGATGTGAAAGGGTTACAGTGACAAAAAATGCCGATCATGATGTGCTTATAGGGGAATGGAAAGACGGTCGTATTGGCAGTCTTCGAGGAAATCGAAAGGGAAATAACACTTTTGGTGCAGCTATTCACAGCAACGAGAAAACAGAATTTGTAAACGCATCATCAGGCGATAAGCCTTATTATGCAGCGCTTTTAGAGGAAATCGTCCAATTTCTATGTACTGGGATATCGCCGGTTGATATTAATGAAACGGTTGAAATAACTAGATTTCTCGAAGCGGCGAATGAAAGTCGTTCAACTGGAAAAACAGTCGAATTATAAAGCAGGGAGTGAATATCATTGGTTTTTGATCGATTGGGTGTCATTACAGATGAAGTATCATCTCATACGGCTGAGGCCTTAAATTGGGCGAAAGAAAAAGGTTTAAAACATGTGGAAGTCCGACGGGTGAATGATAAGAATATCATTGATCTGTCTGATCGTGAAATTAAGCAGCTGCTTCACGACATTGAGCAGCGGGGGTTATTTGTCTCATGTATATCATCACCAGTATTTAAATGTGCACTTAACCCTACGAGAACGGTTGCCACAGGGGATACTTTTGGACAAGATGAAGAAGGTGTTGAAGCTCATTTTCAGAAACTAAACCGCGCTTTTGACATTGCTAGACTGTTAAAAACGGATAAAATCCGCATTTTCTCATTTTGGAGAGAACAAAACCCTTCCAATTATGAAGATGAAGTCATCGGTCATTTAAAAAGAGCAGCAGAGTTAGCTGCAAAAGAAGATATGCTACTATTGCTGGAAAATGAAGGGGCTTGCAACGGTGGCTATGCTTCTGAAGTTAGCAGCATGGTGAAGAAGGTAAATTCATCTCATCTTAAAGCACTTTGGGATCCCGGCAATGAGGAGCATGGTGGCCGCTCCGCCTTTCCTCAGGGCTATGAAGAGGTGAAAGGGCTGATCGGCCATGTCCATTTAAAAGATGCTTATATTCAAACAGATGGACAGCCAAGGTGTGTGCCGATTGGCGATGGTCATGTCGCTTATTTGGAACAGTTACAGGCGATAGATCACGATGGCTATCGAGGGTTGTTCACGATTGAAACCCACTATGTTCCAGAAGATGGAACAAAAATGGACGGCACACAATTAACATTGGACGGTTTAAAGCGACTATTTCAAAAGGCAGAAAAATAGTATAAACAAGGCTCAATAGAAAGGAGTTTTAATAAACATTGTCACTAAAAGTACAACCTTATAAAGAAAAAAAGATTGATCACTTAGTTGTTCGAGTATATGAAGAGCGAGACGGTATGGGGCGGGCTGCTGCGGCAGATGTCATCGCAAAAATGAAGGCCCTGTTAAAAGAGAAAGAAACGATTCGGATAATATTTGCTTCTGCGCCTTCCCAAAATGAATTTCTGGAGACGTTAAGGACTGCTTCTGGCATTGAATGGCACCGGGTGACCGTTTTTCATATGGATGAATATATCGGTTTAAAGCCACAGGAAGAACAATCCTTTAGTAAGTTTTTATGTGATCGATTATTTGACAGTGTCAAGCCAGGGAAAATTCACCTAATCGATGGTTTAAACGATCCAGAACTTGAATGTCAAGTTTATAGTGAACGATTAATGGAAGCTCCAATTGATATCGTTTGTTTAGGGATTGGCGAGAACGGTCATATCGCCTTTAATGATCCACCGGTAGCTCATTTTAATGATCCTAAATTAATAAAGATGGTTAAGCTGGATGAAATGTCTCGGCAACAGCAAGTGAACGACAAATGTTTCCACAAATTAGCTGATGTTCCTACTCATGCACTGACTCTGACGATTCCGGCATTGTTGTCTGGCAGTTACTTGTATTGCATCGTTCCAGGGTTGACAAAAAAGAATGCAGTTAAACAAACGTTAAAAGGACCCATTTCAGAGACAAACCCAGCTTCTAGCTTGCGCCGTCATCCAAGTTGTATTCTTTATTTAGACAAGGATTCTTACGATGAATGAGTTTTTAGAAGGGGTTCATTATGCTACTGGGGAACAAATTGCCGTAACGTTCAATGGAAGTCAAATTAGCGATATTCAACCACTATCTAAGCGAAAGAGTGATCTGCCGTTTATTGCGCCTGGGCTCGTTGACTTACAAATTAATGGCTACCAAGGTCATGACTTTAATACGTGGCCAATCACACAAGAAACGGTAAAAAAAGTGACTCATTTACTTTGGGAGGAAGGAGTGACTTCCTATTTTCCTACCATTATAACCAATCATGATAAAGCGATCGAAAATACAGTAGAGGTCATTTCCAAAGCGTGTGAAAACGATCGTTTTGTCGAAGCATGTGTTGCTGGGATACATTTAGAAGGACCCTTCATTTCTCCAGAGGATGGCCCTAGGGGTGCACATAGTCATTCTTATGTTAAAGCGCCTGACTGGGCCCTTTTTCAACAATGGCAAGAAGCGGCGAACGGCATGATAAAGATCATCACAATGTCACCTGAATGGCCAGGTTCTGTTGATTTCATTACGAAATGTGCTGAACATGGTGTTGTCGTGTCCATCGGTCATACAGCAGCAACTCCTGAACAAATACAAGAAGCGGTAGAAGCAGGCGCGACAATGTCCACACATTTGGGAAATGGAGCACACCTTATGCTGCCAAGGCACCCCAATTATCTCTGGGAGCAATTGGCTGAGGACAATCTATCGGCGTGTCTTATTGCAGATGGGTTTCACCTGCCTGAATCATTTCTTACCGTTGCCCTGCGCACAAAAAAGGCGCAAGCGATGCTAGTCAGTGATGCAGTGTATCTCAGTGGACTCAAGCCAGGAGATTATGAAACGCATATCGGTGGTAAGGTAGTACTGACACCCGAAGGCAAGCTTCATATGAAAGAAAATCCGAAATTATTGGCTGGTTCAGTAAGGATGTTAAAGGATGGAATCGCACACCTTGCAAATCGTGGGTTATGCACGGTACAAGAAGCTTGGGACATGGCGTCAATACGTCCAGCTTCTTTCATGAAAGCTCCAATGATGGAAGGTCTCAAGGAAGGGGCGAAAGCTGACCTAGTCACTTTTACAGGTGAAAAAGGTGCAGTAATAATCGTACAAACATATAAATCCGGAAAACGAGTGTATCCGTTCTGAGTTTATGAATATATTAGCGTGTGCTGTCTGTGCAAAAGGGCACTTTGTCCATTTGGAACAGACGGCTTTTTATTTTTACATATAGCAGTTGGGTTTCTGTACTATGTAATAGGTTTTATATTGTCTGTGAAAAGTATACCTTTGAGAAAGGCGCTATCGAGACAGTCATATTGAATTTAAACAAAAGCGGGCGATGAAAAAATCATCCTTCGCCCACATGTAAAGTTTGCTTTTAGTTCAATTCTTATCTCTCTTACCTATTTATACTAAGAGGATGTTAGGCGGACAACTAAAGACACGCCTAGTTCAATGCGGGACATTACACCTGATGTCGATTTCAATGGTTTTTAATCCCTCAGATGATGATCGATTTATTGTTCTCATTTTAAAGGATGTTAAGGCGTTGTCTTTCGTTCCCATGTATAATGCAAACGATCGATCACGTATGATAAGGTTGTCTTAAATATACAGACTTGGATTGGAGAGAGCACAACGATGTCAAACGATGAAACGATAGGCTGGTCGTTAAAAAACAGCTACATGAAGCTGCCTCAGACTTTTTATGAAGAAACGCATCCTGAACCTGCGCTGCACCCACATCTTGTAGCCTTTAATGAGACGCTCGCTCAATCACTAGGCTTAGATGCGCAGCAGCTTAAAGAGAGTGAAGGGATCGCTGTGCTTTCAGGAAGTCGAATTCCAGAAAAGTCACAGTCGATTGCGCAAGCGTATGCAGGCCATCAATTCGGTCATTTCACGATGTTAGGGGACGGGCGTGCGGTTCTTTTAGGGGAGCAGATCACGCCTGCTGGCGAGCGTTTTGATATCCAGTTAAAAGGAGCGGGGCGAACAACTTTTTCTCGTGGAGGAGATGGGCGAGCAGCTCTCGGACCAATGCTTCGCGAATACATCATTAGTGAGGCGATGCATGCTCTCGGTATTCCGACGACGCGCGGTCTTGCGGTTGTGAAAACAGGGTTGCCTGTCCATCGTGAACGGCCTTTACAAGGCGCGGTACTAATACGAGTGGCCGCAAGTCATATTCGGGTAGGCACATTTCAATACGCTGCCGCACGAGAAGCAAGCGATGAGTTGAAAAAGTTAGCTGATTACGTGATCGACCGTCATTATCCAGAGGTCAAAGACGCGGAAAATCCGTATCATGAACTGTTTCGCCATGTGATCGATCGCCAAGCCTCTTTAGTCGCTAAATGGCAGCTTGTTGGCTTTATTCACGGGGTCATGAATACCGACAATATGACCATTAGCGGTGAAACGATCGATTACGGTCCATGCGCTTTTATGGATACATACGATCCCAAAACGGTTTTTAGTTCGATTGACCAGCAAGGTCGATACGCCTATCAAAACCAACCGGGCATTGCTGAGTGGAACTTGGCACGCTTTGCGGAAACGTTACTTCCTTTGTTTCATGACGATACAGAACGTGCCGTAGACATTGCTCAAGACTTACTCGCAACATTTGCGAGCCGTTTCCATCGCTATTGGATGAAAGGCATGAGAAATAAACTAGGGTTAAGTAACGAACGGCAAGAAGATCGCGACTTGATCAAAGATCTCCTCCAATTAATGGAGCACCATCAAGCAGATTTTACAAATACATTTAGGTCATTGACGTTAGAATCATTTACAGACGAAGCGCTTTTTGAGGCTGAGGATTTTGCTCATTGGCGGAAGAGGTTAGAAGAGCGACGAGCACAGCAGTCGGAATCGATTAAAACGGTGCGGGAACTCATGCGTCAGCATAACCCGGCGGTAATTCCTCGAAACCACCGGGTTGAAGAAGCTTTGGCAGCAGCGGAACAAGAAGAATGGGCACCTTTTCACCAACTGATGCAGACGCTCAAGAAACCTTACGCTTATTCGGATGACCAAAAAGCTTATATCTGTCCGTCCAGCTCTACTGTTCCGTATCGCACGTTTTGCGGCACGTAATTCTCAAAAATACCAGTAGGGATCGTCATAACGTTGGCTTTTTCGTCTATATATTTTCTTTAACTACACTCTGAGTCCAGCTGGTGTTAGTGCTGGACTTTTAGTTTTTTAACTTTTCCTTAAGATGCAGATAAATAAAAAGGAAAATACATGCTATGCAGCGTAGTGTTCTTTAAGGAGAACTTTTCTATAATAGAGTTATCGGACATTATTTTTAAGAAAATTTTATAAACTTTTTATTTTATTGCTAATTCACCTTAAGTAATATATAAGAAGAGGTAAAAACTCTATTTTTTTACAGTGGATGTTCTCTAAAAAGAACGAAACTTGTCGTTTCTTGCTGAAAAGAGACGTAGGTGTTAAAGGGGAAAGGGAAATGGAAAAATCAGTAGTTGTCATCGGATCGTGTTTTCTAGGAATGATGACAGGTGTTACGTTGGCTAGCTTAGGTCATCATGTCACTGTACTTGACACAGATACGGAGCGAATTAAACGTTTGAAAAAAGGAGTTATGCCTTTCTATGAACCGGGCTTAGAAGAGCGCGTGTATGAGTTTATGCAAAAGCAATGTTTACATTTTGAGGACAAAAAAGGGCTTCTCCTGACACAAGCTGATGTTATTTATGTAACGACATTGCATGGCTTAAGTCAACAAAATCAAGTACAGGAAACACTTGAACGCGAAGCGGCATATGTATCAGCATACGCAAACAATAACGCGATTGTAATGCTTAAAGGATCAGTGCCAGTCGGGACAACGAGACAATTTAGCCGACAGCTCTTGCAGCCATTACAAGTAGGCTATGAATCTTCTTTTCTCACGCGTGGGTCCGCTTTAAGAGATGCTTTTAAAGGAGAACGAACTGTTATTGGGACGACGTCAAATCAAATAAAATATGCCATTCGCTGTTTATATGAAACGTTAGATGTTCCTCTCTTTGAGACAACAATAGAAACTGCGGAGTTGATCCAATACGTAACGCACGCGTTTTTAGCAACAAAAATTAGTCTTATTAACGAATTGGCAGATATTTGTGAAGAGGTTGGCGTGGATATTGAACACGTGTCAGAAGGTGTAGGTATGGATTCGCGCATCGGTCACAGCTTCTTACAAGCGGGTCTTGCCCACGTCGGGTCACGCTTTTTTAAGGATACACATGCGTTAAAAAATATCTTAAGATCAAACCTTCGTGACTCTTCGATTATTCAAGCTGTGTTAGAAGTACAAGAGGCTCGGCCAAGAAAGATTTTTCGTGCGATTCAGCAATTAGGTCCGCTTCATGGAAAGCGCATCGTTCTCTTAGGACTCGCTGAGTCTGCGAACACAGACTGTATGATCGACGCCCCTTCAATTACAATAACAGAACTATTATTGCAGGAAGGTGCGACAGTGCTAGGGTATGATCCTATAGTCTCCTCAGCTGCAAAAGAAATGATGCCTAGTGCGTTTCAACTCGCTGAATCTATTGAAGAGGCTTTATACGAGGCAGATTTGGCGGTCTTGATGACCGATTGGGTTCAAATTGAACAGTATCCCTTTGAGGGCTATAAGACATTCATGAAGACCCCGTTACTTTTTGATGCGCGCAACGTGCATGACCCAGAAGAAGCGAGTCAATCAGGAATTCAATACTATTCAGTGGGACGCAAGCCTGCCCATGTGACGAGTTTTTAACACTGTACGAGAGAGGGGGATATTTATTTTGAAGCAAGATAAATGCTGGATCAACCGAGTGTTCTTCGCGACGTTTTTCCCAGCTCTGTTACGGAGCGGTGATGTAGAGGAAGTGGGTGTGTAATGAATGGCACATCTCGTTTATTATGTATCTGTTGGAAAAGCGCACATGAAGCGCTGTGCTCTTATCCTCGAAGCGCTACTTCATTCGCATGACGAAATACATGTCACTATTGTCTACTGTGAAGGCATACGATATTTACGGCGTAGACTATCTCGTTTTAAAAATAAAATCCATTACCGTCAGCTCCCAATCGCCCTAAACTACATATTTTATTCGAATGAGCTTCGTGTCAATGTGATGCAGACACAAGAGCAGCTTCTGGCGTATAAAGATGATTGGGAAAAATTAATTGCTCACGAACGACATTATTTAATGACAAATGAAGCACATTTTGTGTTTAGTGATATTGAACCAGTGGCCTTTCCAGCTGCTCAACAAGCAGGCGTTCGCAGTGCTGGTATGGGTCATTTCACATGGTATACGCTGATGATGGAATGGTTTCCTGAAGAAAGTTTATTTCTAAAACAAGCGTATGAACAAATGGATCAATGGATTGCCTTAGCAGGTCATAAAGAGCCGAATTGGGGAAATGTTGGCTCCTGTACACTGGATTGGTTTACGGGAGAAATCAATATTAAACGAGTTCGCAGAATGCGTAAAAAATGGCTTCAACAAACAGGAAATGACCGTGTTGCTTTTGTTGGGCTGGAGAAGGACTTGGGAAATATCAGGCTGCCACAAACATGGTCGAATGAAAAAACGGTCATTGTCGTGTCGTCAGGGAGTGTCACAGGAAATACGAATGTTGTCCCGATTCCTACGTTTGAGCGGTTTCCACAAGAATTTATGGCTGCTTGTGACTTGGCAATCATGCGTCCGAGCTGGGATACAATCGCTGAGGCTGCGGTCACTGGCAAACCAATTAGAGTAGCTGTTCAGCATAAGCTTCCTGAAGAGCGAGGGTTGAGAGAAGCAGTGAAACATTTCGGACTAGGGGAAACAGTGATCATCGATAGCACCCAGGATATCTTTGATCTTCCGTTAAAGTTACCGGTTCGAGCAGGTGTGACAGCCACAAACCAGTTGCCTCGTGTGTTAACGCTCTTACGTTATTGGCTTTTTCATCAACCTTCCACTGGAATAAAGACTTTATAATCAATGCTCCTGACAGGATAAACAGCCATAGCTGTTTTCCTGAGAGGAGCATTTTTAATGATGTTAGGAAAATGGCTTCATCTCTGCTCTGCTTTATGAACAAGACAGGAGTATGTATTTCATCCTCGTGTCATGGAAGAGATGAACAAAGGACACATTTATGAACCGTGAACCTTAATACGGTCATCTAAGGGCTTAAATTCTTTTGGACCAGCGTCGCTTGTCGGTTTGCCAAACGGCATTTGTGCATATAGCTTCCACGTATTAGGAATATTCCATTTCTCCGCAACAAGCTCGTCGATAATCGGGTTATAGTGCTGGAGTGAAGCACCTAAGCCTTCTGTTGCAAGTCCAGTCCACACAGCTAATTGGTGCATCCCAGACGTTTGGATAGACCAAATTGGAAAGTTATCAGCATATAGTGGGAATTGCTCCTGCAATCCACGCACGACATCTTGATCTTCGAAAAACAGAATTGTACCGTAGGCGCCTTTAAACGCGTCCATTTTTTGTTGCGTACCGGAAAAGTCAGCCTCTTCACCAACGACACCTTTCAGTGCGTCCGTCGTCATATCCCATAATGTGTCATGATCTTTAGCAAATAAAATAACGACACGGGTCGATTGTGAATTAAATGCAGATGGGACATGTTTCACTGCATGCTGGACAATCTCTTCGATTCGTGTGTTTGAAATGGTCGTTTCTTTGCTAAGGGCATAGTGGCTGCGACGATTTTCGAGTGCGTCATAGAAGTTCATGCTCATTTTATATTCTCTCCTTTATGTGTCTGTTCGTTTGATCATGTACTAGTGTAACCAGAGACATCGGGAAGTAACAGTACGCACTTTAAAGTGGGTTAGTATCCTAAAGGAAACTATGACGGCAAAGCTTAACGAGACAGCTTGTTTTTTTACAGTTCAGTTTAGTGGTATACTATCTCTAAAGAAACTGTATTGGAGGCTTTCTCGTGGACACTTGCAAAGCAGAGACAGCATTGGATATTTTAGTCGGGAAGTGGAAGCATAAAATCTTGTTTCAATTAACGAAGCATGAAGTCTTGCGCTTTAATGAGCTGAAACGTGCTATTCCGGGGATCACACAAAAAATGCTGACGGTCCAACTGCGCGAGCTAGAGGCTGAAGGAATTGTCGGACGTAAAGTGTATTCGCAAATCCCGCCAAAAGTAGAATATAGCATTACGGAGTATGGTAAAACACTACAGCCGATTCTTGAAGCGATGCATGATTGGAGTGAAAAGCATATTGAGCGAATGAATGCACAATATGTCGAAGCCCAGGTTCAACAGTCATAACCATACGTTAATGAAGTCTTAGGCTTGTCTCATGATGTTGCTAGGCGCTGATGTGTCCATGAACGATTTGCTCTATTCGAGTCACCTTTTGTCTCGGCCACTAGGCTTGAAGTTTGAGACAAGGTATTTGAATAAATCGGTTGTTCCTAATCTATAAACCCGTCACATTCTTTAACCACTTGTTTCGTCATTCGACAGGTGGTTTTAGTTTGTTTCGAAGCCTTAAACAGTTTAATGATTTAGAGTCATTTTAGTACTGTCTATCAGAAGTTAAATAAAGGTCGACTTCTTTGTTCAATGCTAGTCACTGGTAATTATTTTGTGACATTTGTCATGAATTATTGCTTACACTTGTGAATGTTTCGTAGCTCTTTTCAATATTACAATCGAATGAAGCTGAACAACTTTTGAAAAGAGTGAGTAAACATGGAACAGCAGAGGGAAAGAATTCGCTTGCTTGATATCTTGCGAGGGTTTGCTATCTTGGGGACTCTTGGAACGAATGTGTGGATATTTGCTTATTTAGGAAACCTGTCTTATATTACAACGTTTGATCACTCAGGATGGTGGAATATCAACGACCTCCTCAGAATGCTCGTATTATTTTTGGTTAACGGAAAATTGCTCGGGTTATTAACCATTATGTTTGGTATAGGGTTAGAACTTAAATATCAGCAGGCATTTCGTAAAGCAAAGGCATGGCCTGGAGTTTATATTTGGGTATCACTTATCCTAATCATTGAAGGGCTACTTCACTATATTCTAGTTATGGAATATGACATCCTTATGAGTTATGGTATAACCGCAATCATTGTTGCGTTCATTGTTAAAGGCGGAGACCGTGTCATATCTAGAACGATGAAATGGATTGGGAGCATTCATACAACAGTCATTCTCGCATTCATGTTGCTGTTGCTTGGTTCGGGCGCGAGTATGTCGCTGGGCAGCTTTGATGAGGTGGCTACCCTTTATAAAGAAGGCACCTGGCTGCAGCAATTACAATACCGAGTGTCTCATTTCTTGCAGCTTAGAATTGAAGCTATCTTTGTTATTCCGATGAACGTTTTCTTATTCCTGCTCGGTGTGCGCCTGATGCGTTCGGGTGTATTTGCGAACGATCAGAACGGTCGGCGCCAGCGTGACAAGCTTTTTAACATTGGAATATATATTGGTGTGCCGTTAAACTTACTCATATTGATTCCAGGCGGCGTTTTCGATCTTCCAGTACGTTATTTATTTGCACCGTTGATGTCACTGGGATATATAGGACTTATTGGGAAAATGATACAATATACACAGGAAAATGTGCTGTGGAACTTTTTAGAAAGTGTCGGGAAGATGTCTCTGAGCTGTTACGTCATGCAAAATGTGATCTCATCCATTATTTTTTACGGTTGGGGTTTTGCGCTTGGCGAACAGCTAAATTCTTTGACGATCATTGCGATCTGGCTAGGCATTTCTTTGTTTCAGCTTTTCTTTGCATCTGTATGGTTGCGTATATTTAAATTCGGACCTATGGAAATGCTTCGTAAGCGTACAGCGGGAATCTTTGAACAGAGGTCATGAAGCTGGAGGTTCTTTATGATAAATAAGATTTACCCAAGAGAGCAAATTAAACAATATTTGGCTTTAGATGTAATCGCCATCGTCATGATATTTTATATGGTTTTTCGGACAGATTCAGCCCTTGGTCTGTTGGGAAGCTCTCTGTTGTTGCTCGCTTTCCTTGTTTTTTTCTATATAGGGCTATGGTACAGGGATTGGCGTCTTCTGGCAGCAGTTTTGGCAGGTCTGACTGTGCTGACTGTGTTCGGGATCTATGTCGATCCTTCTATTTTGTTATTTGGGATCGTTTTTGCCGATTTGTTAGGAAGGGCGTGGTCCAAGTGGCACATTGGCATAGGTATTGCGGCAATTGCTGTAATGTTTACCATTGTTTTTTTGACCGAGGAAATCGAGCTTTTAAAGCTAGAGAAAACGGTCTTTATACCGATGATGATGATAGAAATGTTGTTTCCAATCGTCATATATATTATCGAAAAATCGAGAAGCTTACAAGGCGAACTAGATGAGGCAAATGAAAAGATTGAACAGTATATCCAGCAGGAGGAAAGAGAGCGTATCGCAAGAGATCTCCATGATACTTTAGGACAAACACTGACGATGATCAAACTAAAAAGTGAATTGGCCACGAAATGGTTGGACAAAGATAATGGACAGGCGAAAGAAGAACTGAAGGATATTATGGCTACTTCGCGAATGGCCTTGAAACAGGTGAGAGAGCTTGTAGCAGATATGCAATTTGTCTCTTTGGTAAGTGAAATAGAGCATTCCAAAAAGCTTCTGTATACGGCTGGTATTGAGTTTGAGATTGTGGAAAAAGGGGACCCTCCTTATTTATCTAGTGTAGAAGAAACGATGCTCGCTTTATCTGTTCGGGAAGCGATCACCAATATCGTCAAGCACAGCCAGGCAAAACATTGCATCATGCAACTTCAAACCACAGGTGACGATTATTGTATAAGCATAGTGGATGACGGGATTGGTCTCATCAATGTGAGAAATAAGGATGGCGTTGGATTTCAATCAATGAAGAAGCGAATGCAAGCATTGATGGGAGCTGCTATGGTGACAAATCACTCATCCACTAGGGGAACCGTTGTCACTTTGCGGCTCCCGGTTCGCCACTATGGAAAGGGGAATCCAGTGTCATGATTAGAGTGCTTCTTGCAGAAGACCAGCAATTGTTGCGCAATGCCCTATCTTCTTTGTTAACATTTGAGGATGATTTTGAAGTGGCAGCAGAAGTGGCGGATGGGCAGCAGGCGTGGGAAGCCATTCAGAAATATAAACCTGACGTATGTGTACTGGACATCGAAATGCCTTCGATCAGCGGCTTGGAGTTAGCTGAAAAAGTACGAGAAGCAAATTTACCTTGTAAAATCGTGATCGTTACTACGTTTGCCCGAGCTGGTTATTTGCAAAAAGCAATGGATGCTCGTGTTGAAGGTTACTTATTAAAGGATGAGCCGATCGAATATTTTATTGAATCGATTCGACGGGTGATGCAGGGAGAACGGGTCATTAGTACTGATTTGGCGGCGGCATTGTTTATGAAAGAGGACAATCCACTAAGTGTACGCGAAGTAGAGGTACTGATTCTGGCAAAAGAAGGAATGACGACAGATGATATGAGCAAAGCGCTCTACTTATCTAATGGGACGGTGCGGAACTACTTGTCTTCTGCTATACAGAAGCTAGAAGCAGAGTCGAGGCAGCAGGCGGTAAAA
The DNA here is from genome assembly GCF_011058155.1 of Litoribacterium kuwaitense. NCBI lineage: Bacteria > Bacillati > Bacillota > Bacilli > Caryophanales > Bacillaceae > Litoribacterium > Litoribacterium kuwaitense. Next base: position 60,133 of record NZ_JAALFC010000022.1, read on the forward strand.
GCCGCTGTAGAAAAAGGCTGGATTTAAATAAAGGGCGTTATTTATTTATTTAAATGTAAAAAATAGTATTATTGCTAAAGAAAGCGATGAACATTGCTGATCTCCTACCAAAACTAGGTCGTTCAATCAAGGCGAGTAGGCGATGAAAATTGCCTAAAAAGCTAATTCTATCTTAATCCCTCTGAATAGAATTAGCTTTTTGTATCCGAACCGCTGGTTTGTTTCTATATAGAACGAGTTGTTCAATTAAGGAAGAGCAACACCGCGCGTGCTAATGTACAGCTCATACCATTCCTCACGAGTGAGGCACAGGTGAAACGCATCTTTGCCTGCGTAAATGCGCTCTGGCCGCGTGGTGCCGATAACCGGCTGAATTTGAGCCGGATGGGTCATGAGCCATGCTAAAACGATCGATTCTGGTGTAGTGCCTTTTTCTTCGGCAAGCTCCTGTACGCGATTGGCCGTTTTGATGACAGACTTAGGTTGTCCTTCTAGTGATTTTCCAGAGTAAAGCCCTTGCGCCATTGGGCTCCAAGCTTGGAGCTGAACGTTTTCAAGTCGGCAATATTCGATCGTTCCATCTGGGAAAAGGTTTTCTCGAGCAGCTTCTTGGTTGACGTGGACGCCTGTGTCTATGAATCCTGTTTTCAGCAGGCTCATTTCTAATTGGTTGGCAACAATTGGCTCATCACAGTAGGCTTGCAGCAATTTGATTTGACCGTGATTCATATTAGAGACGCCAAATGCGCGGACTTTGCCGGCTGCTTTTAGTTTGCGGAAGGCAAGCGCGACTTCCTCAGGTTCTACAAGTGGGTCAGGACGGTGTAGTAAAAGAATATCGAGGTAATCAGTGCCTAGACGCTCTAAGATCCCATCGACACTTGCTAAAATATGTTTCTCACTAAAATCAAAGCGATGAGGACCTGTTTCATCAGCAAAGCGGATACCGCATTTTGATTGAAGAATGATGTTATCCCTAAGACTTGGTTGATCTTTAAGAATTTGACCAAAAACCTTTTCAGCTTTACCTCTCGTATAGATGTCGGCATGATCAAACATCGTTATGCCAATGTCGAGTGCTGCCTCCACGGCCGCTTGACCTTGCTTGATCTGCTCTCCGGTTATAGGACTGTCATCCCAGCTGCCGCCCATTCCCATGCAGCCTAAGACGATTTGACTTGCATCGAATCCATGTCTCTCTAATGGGATCGGTTTCATCTTCATCTGCCTCCCTCTGTCTTTCAAGATACGTATAAGTATACGAGATTGGATCAATTTACGAAACAAGTCTTTCGTCAGTGTTATTGAAATTCAGTTTATAACTTTTTTATCACCTATTTTTCCTTTACTATAGAAGATGTTAAAGGATACAGAGGCGGTGAAACGATGCATTTCTTTAAAAAGCTTGGATTAAACTTAATTCGGATGAGAAATATGACGCTTTTTCTAGCGACGCTGGTATTTGTAGTGATCTGTACATTTGTTATGTATGCATTGGAGCCGGAGAATCTACAGTCGCTCTTTAATTCATTTTATTTTGTACTTACGACGTTTGCGACCGTCGGTTATGGAGACTTTTCACCAGTGACGATGGCGGGCAAAGTGTTTACCATTTTATGTACTTAGTAGGCATTGGGCTATTGGGCGTCGTGATTGGCAAAATCATTGATGTGTTTTCAGTATTTAAGCGCAAAAGGGAGGAAGGTAAGGTGGCCTATACGAAAAAAGAACATGTTGTCATTATTGGCTGGAGTAAAAAAGCCGAAACGGCCATTCGTGAAATATTAGGAACAAATGATTATATTGATGTCGTCATCGTAGATACATTGGAGAAGTCACCGACCGACGTTGCTGAAGAGCGAATCCATTATATTCAAGGAAGTCTTACAGAAGAGTATACTTATGCGCAAGCAAATGTTGAGCAAGCGAAGGCTGTAATTATTTTTGCCGATGACTCTATTCAGGATATCACTTTACGAGATGCAAAAACGCTTTCGATTGCCTTGACTGTGGAGCGGATTGCGCCTGAAGTTCATACGACTGCAGAGGTGATGGTTCAGCATCATT